>NZ_ATUL01000031.1:0-23282 GCF_000420185.1 Thioalkalivibrio sp. ALR17-21
ATCTGCTGCCCACGCGCTCGGGCGGGGTCTGGGAACCGCACGACCACGGTCACGATCATGATGCGGCGCATGAAGAGGCCCGCGAAGAAGGACATGGCGGAGAGCATGACCACGGCCATGACCATGAGCACGGCCATGATCACGACCACGGGCATGACCACGACCACGGGCATGACCACGACCGCGGACATGACCACGACCACGGACATGACCACGACCACGGACATGACCACGACCACGGACATGACCACGACCACGGACATGACCAGGAGCACGCACATGGCCACCAGGACGCCCACATCTGGCTGTCGCCCGACAACGCCCGGGCGATCGTGACGCAGCTTGCGGACCGACTCGGGGAGAATTTCCCCGACAAGGCCGGCGCCCTGGAAGACAACCGTGACCGCATGCTGGAACGCATCGACGAGTTCGATGCCGAACTGAAAGAGCGCCTGGAACCGGTGCGCGGCGAGGCCTTCGTGGTGTTCCACGATGCGTACCAGTATTTCGAGGCGCATTACGGCCTGAACGCGGCCGGCTCCATCACCGTCGACCCGTCCCGCAGTCCCGGGGCACGGCGCATCAGCGAACTGCGTGATCGCCTGTCCGCGGATGATGTCACCTGCCTGTTCACCGAGCCGCAGTTCCGCCCGGCGCTGGCCGAGACCATTGTGGAAGGTCACGCGACGCGTCTGGGGCAACTGGACCCGGTCGGCGTCGACATCCGGCCCGGCCCGGACGCCTGGTTCGAACTGATGGAAGACCTGACCGACGGCTTCCTCGACTGCATGAAGCGCGAATAACCGCACGCCGCAAGGCCCCTCGCTTGTAACGGGCCTGCTTGCGCACCGAGGGGGGCCTGCCAGCAGGCTCGCTACGCGGGGCCTTGCCCCGCGCGGCCGTTGTCGGCCATCACCACCCGGTCGCGCCCTTGACGCTTGGCGCGGTACAGGGCCTCGTCCACCCGACGCAGAAGTGCCTTGCGGGGTTCGCCCGGGCGGTGGCCGGCCACCCCCAGGGAGATGGTGATCTGTCCAACCTGCGGAAACCCGTGTTCCGCAATCCGCGCCCGCACCGCCTCGGCCACCACTCCGGCCTGCGCCACCGAATCCCCGGGCAGCAGGATCATGAACTCCTCGCCACCCCAGCGCCCCAGAACATCCGCCTCGCGCAGGCGCTCCTCCGCGATGCGCACCACCTCCTGGAGCACGAGGTCTCCGGTATCGTGGCCCCAGGTATCATTGACCCGCTTGAAATGGTCGAGGTCGAACATCACCAGTGCAAACGGCGTCCCGTAACGGTCCGCACGCTCCGCCTCGCGATCCAGAAGACTCTCGAAATAGCGGCGGTTGGCGGCCCCCGTCAGCCGGTCGAAGAACGCCTGGCGTTCGAGTTCCGCGTTCACATGCTCCAGCTGCTGCTGGGTGTACTTGAGTTCGGTCACGTCCACCGCGGTGGCCGCACTGCGCGTCACGTTCCCCTCGGCATCCGCCACCGGATAGCAGCGCAGACGGACCCAGCGAACACCACTGTTCGGGTGCACCAGTCGGAAGGTCTCTTCCCCGCCGGTGCGTCGCCCCGTTTCCGTGCGGATCACGTCCGCGACCCGAGCCCGATCATCGACATGCACCGGGTCCAGCAGCGCCGCCGGTTCGGCGTACAGCCGTTCCTGGCTGACGCCCCAGAGACCCTCGAAGGCCGGGTTCACGTACAGCAGGCGCTCGTCCTCGCGCAGCCAGAACACCTCCTCGACGCTGGAGGCCAGCTGGCGGAAGCGGGTCTCGCTCTCGCGCAGGGCGTCCTCGATCGCCTTGCGCCCAGAAATGTCCCGAATGATGGTCGAAATCTGGCGTACTTCGCCGCGCTCGCCGCGACGCACGATAACGACCTGCGAGACCGGCACCTCGCGCCCGTCGCGGTCCACCACCGCAGTCTCGCCCTGCCACACGCCATCCCGCAATGCCACCGGCATCGCCTCCTCGAGGCTCTGGCGCGCCGCCCAGGGCGGCTGGAAGCGATGGACCGTGTTCTCCACGCTCCGTCCCTCGCCGGGCAGACCGTGCGTGTCCCAGCCGGTCCCGGAGCGCCACGGCTCCGCAGGGGCCTCGGGCAGTCCGAACAGATGCCGCCCCGCGGCATTCATGAACAGCATCGCCCCGTCGGGGTCATGCATCGCGACCACGTCCGGCGTACCTTCGAGGATGTCGATCAACCGGCGCTGGTTCTCTTCCAGCTCGAACCATTCGGTCAGATCCTGTCCGGTCCCCACCAGGCGCAACGGACGAGCGTGCTCGTCCAGCTCCACAGCAGCCCGCAGGTGCACCTGTCGCTCGTCACCATCCGGACGCCGCACACGGAAGTGAAGGTCATAGGGTTTGCCTGCCAGGCCCGCGCGCACCGCCGCATCCACCCGCTCGCGGTCGTCCGGGTGCACCGCGTCCAGGAAGCGTTGCAGGCTCGCGCCCTGCGCGTCACGGGTCTGGCCAAGGATCCGGTACACCTCGTCCGACCAGTACATCCGGTCTTCCGCCAGCTCCCACACCCAGCTGCCAAGATGCGCCATGGCCTGCGCCTCGGACAGCTCCCGCTCGCGCTCGCGCAGGGCCTGTTCCGCCGCCATCCTCTCGCTGATGTCGATCATCACCCCGTGCCACAGCACGCTGCCATCCGTCAGGGCCTCGGGGGTAGAGCGCCCCTCGACCCAGATCCAGCCATTCGCCGGGTGGCGTACGCGAAAGCGGACATGCCACGCCTGCATCTCGCGCACCGAAGCCTCGATGCTGGCCTGTACCTGCGGCAGATCGTCGGCGTGCACGCGGGAAAATGCGATGGCCGGATCACGCATCACCTGCTCCGAGCTCACGCCGAAAACCTGCTGCGCCCCGTCGCTGGCGTACGGAAAGACGGCCCGGCCATCGGGATACTGGCGGTACTGGAAGATCGCGCCGGGCAGGTTGCGCGCGGCCTTGGCCAGACGGCCCTCGCGCTCCTGGCGCACGGTTTCGTCCTGGAACGAGACGACGACGCCTTCGATTGCACCGTGCACGCCCCACAGCGGCGCCGCGTACACCCGCACCGGAAACGGGCTCCCGTAGGCGCGCCAGAAGGTGTCCTCCCAGGCCTCCACCGGTTCTCCGCTAAGCAATACCCGGTGGATCGGGCACTCCTCGCGGGGATACGGGGAGCCGTCGGGATGCGAATGATGCGAGGTCGCGTGCGAATCCAGTCCCAGCGCCTGCGCCTCCGAGGCAAACCCCAGCAGTCGACAGGCTGCGGGATTGAGGAAGGTATAGCGGGCATCGCGATCGACCCCGAACACCCCCTCCTCCAGACTCTGCAACAGCCGCCCCTGAAGGACACCGGTCGGATGATGCTCGCCATCACCGGGATCGTCCGCCTGCGCGTACCATTCGCCCATCCGCTGCACGGTGACCAGCGCTCCGTCATCTCCGGCCCGGGTCAGGGTGACCCGCACCGCCAGCGGATCACCAACCTCCACGGCCAGGAGCAGCCGCAACTCCGGTTCGGCCACGGGATCGTGCCGGACCTGCCGCAGAGCCTCTTCCAGTCGTTCCCGCTCCGCAGGCCGGACGAGATCCCCCAGCGGGCATCCGACCAGGTCCCCGGCCGGACGCCCCAACCAGGCCGCAAACCGAGGATTGGTACGGTCGATACGACCCGCCGCATCCAGCACTACCAGGCCAACGGCCGCCCGCGCAAATACGTCCAGCCCCGGGAGCACGGTTTCGGCTTCGGATGTCACGGCAACGGGTACCTTCCAGTGCACTCAGCTCGGTCTTTTACCCTAGCATGGCACTGGGGCAACGACACGCGCGCAAACAGAAACGCCCCCGGAGTCGGGGGCGTTCTCGTGACGTCGACCGCAGAACCCGGGCGCGTCAGCCGTGGGTGCCGCTGCGCGGTTGCGCACCGGCGGCGTCGCCGGCCGGCTCCTGATACGCCACATCCAGCGCCTTGGCCGCGGCCACTTCGTTGAAACGGCGGTTCGGCAGGTTGTGCGGCGACGACTTGATGGTTTCGATGTCGTCGGCCGACTCGGCGAGGATGCAGGCCATGGCCTCGACGAAGGCGTCCAGGGTCTCCTTCGACTCGGTCTCGGTCGGCTCCACCAGCAGGCATTCCGGCACCAGCAGCGGGAAGTAGGTGGTGGGGGCGTGGAAGCCGTGATCCAGCAGCCGTTTGGCCACGTCGCCGGCGGTCAGCCCGGTTTCCTTCGCCTGCTTCTTCAGCGTGACGATGAACTCGTGGGTCGCGCGGCGCTCCGGGTAGGCCAGATCAAAGCCGGCGGCCTTCAGCTCGCGCGCGAGGTAGTTGGCATTGAGGGTGGCGAACTCCGACACCCGCACCATGCCTTCGCGACCCAGCATGCGCATGTACACGTAGGCGCGCAGCAGCACGCCGGGGTTGCCCATGAACGCGGACAGCCGGCCGATGGTCTCGGGCCGGTCGGCCTCCTCGGCCAGGCGGTAGCCGCCCTGCCCGTCTTCTTCCACATGCGGCACCGGCATGTACGGCAGCAGCCGCTCGCCCACGCCCACCGCGCCGGAACCCGGACCGCCACCGCCGTGCGGCGTGGAGAAGGTCTTGTGCAGGTTCATGTGGATCACATCGAAGCCCATGTCACCCGGACGCACCTTGCCGAGGATGGCGTTGAGATTGGCGCCGTCGTAGTACAGCAGGCCGCCGGCCTCGTGCACGATCTTCGCGATCTCCTCGATGCGGCGTTCGAACACGCCCACGGTGGACGGATTGGTGAGCATGATCCCGGCGGTCTGCGGACCCACGGCCTCGCGCAGGGCCTCGAGGTTCACGTCCCCGGTTTCGTCGGTGGAGATCTCGCGCACCTCGTAGCCGCACATGATCGCGGTGGCCGGGTTGGTGCCGTGCGCGGCGTCGGGGACGATGATCTCGCGGCGCTCGGTGTCGCCGCGGGCATCGTGGTAGGCGCGGATCATGGCCACGCCGGTGAACTCGCCCTGCGCGCCCGCCATCGGTGCCAGCGACACGTCCTGCATGCCGGTGACCTCGCGCAGCATCTCCTGCAGCTCGTACATGGTCTGCAGGAAGCCCTGGCTGTGGCTGGCCGGGGCCAGCGGATGGCGGTTCAGGAACCCGGGCAGCATCGCCAGGCTGTTACAGGCGCGCGGGTTGTATTTCATCGTGCACGAGCCCAGCGGATAGAACTCGGTGTCGATGGAGAAATTCTTCTGCGACAGCCGCGTGTAGTGACGCACCACGTCCAGCTCCGAGGCGGCCGGCAGGCCGGGCGCCGACTTCCGCCGCAGGTGCGCGGGGATGGCCGTGGCCGCGTGTTCCTGCGGCGCCTGGGCCACGGCGGAGCGACCGGCGTGGGAATGTTCGAAGATCAGTTTGGTTTCCGTGGTGTTCATGGCGGTTTCTCGCTTCGGTATTCGGGTAGACGGCGCGCCCCGGCGGATCGGCACCGCGCGGGGCGCGCCGGAGGCCTGTCGCGTTACTGGGTCGGGCTCAGCGTCGCCCGGTCGTCCAGCGCGGCGAAGACCGCGTCGTAGTCGGGTTCGTCGCCGATCTCGGGGACCAGCTGGGCATGCATCACCAGATTGTCGGCATCCAGCACCAGCATCGCGCGGGCGGTGATCCCGGCCAGCGGTCCGTCCTGGATCAGCACGCCGTAGTCCCTGGCGAAATTGCGATCGCGCATCATCGACAGCACCGTGACGCGCTCCAGCCCCTCCACGGAGCAGAAACGGTCCATCGCGAAGGGCAGATCGGCGGAGACGATGAGTGCATGCACGTCGGGGCGCTGTTCGACGAACTGGTTGATCTTCTTGGTCGACTCGGCACACACCGGCGTGTCGAGACTGGGCACGATGTAGATCATCTTGCGCTTGTCGCCGAAATCGGCGAGCGAGACATCGTTGAGGTCCTTGCCCGTCAGGTTGAAGTCCGGAGCCGGCGAACCCACGTGGGGCAGGTCGCCGTTGGTGTGGATCGTGTTGCCCTCTAGCTTGGTCTCGGCCATGTCAGCCTCCTCGGCGGTTGGGGTATGGCACGTCGCGTGGAGTGACTCCCCGCTCAGGCCGCGCGGGCCTTCTCACAGGCAGTCACGTACTGCTCCAGATCGTTCTCGTTCTTGGTCTCGGTCACGCAGGCCAGCACGCAGCCGTCCAGCGCCGGATAGTCCCGGCCGAGGTCGTGCCCGGCGAGCACGCCGGCGTCGGCCATCGCCTGCAGCTGCCCGGCGGCATTGCCACCGAAGTCCAGCGCCACCTCATGGAAATATTCGCCGGTGAAGCGCGGCTTGATGCCCTTGGCGGCGAGCTTTTCCACCAGGGCATGGGTGTTGGCGTAGCAGGCCTCGGCCACGCGGGTCAGGCCCTCGTCACCCAGCATGGACATGTGGATGGTCGCGGCCGTCACCACCAGCCCCTGGTTGGTGCAGATGTTGGAGGTGGCCTTGGAGCGGCGGATGTGCTGCTCGCGGGCCTGCAACGTCAGCACGAAGCCCGGCTTGCCGTCAGCATCCTCGGCGCGCCCGACGATGCGCCCCGGCATCTGCCGGATGTGCTTCTTGCGCGTGGTCATGAAGCCGAAATACGGCCCTCCGGAGGACAGCGGCGCGCCCAGCGGCTGGCCTTCGCCGACCACGATGTCGACGCCGTTGCCGCCCCACTCGCCCGGCGGCTTCAGCAGCGCCAGCGAGACCGGATTGACCACGCCGATGACCGGGATCTCGCGCTCCTCGGCCCAGCCGGTCAGGCCATCCACGTCCTCGAGGATGCCGAAGAAGTTCGGCTGGCTGATGATCATCGCGGTGATGTCGTCGTCGGCGTGCGCGGCCAGCGCCTCCACCGGGGTCTGCCCGGTGGTCTCGTCGAACGGGACCTCGACCAGCTCGATGCCCTGATTGCCGATCAGGGTGTCGATCACCCGGCGGTACACCGGATTCAGCGCACCCGGGACCAGCACCCGCTTGCTCTTCGAGCGGCGGTTCACGCGCACCGCCATCAGCACGGCCTCGGCCAGCGCGGAGGCACCGTCATACAGCGAGGCGTTGGAGGCCTCCATGCCGGTCAGACGGGCCATCATGGTCTGGTACTCGTAGATCAGCTGCAGCGTGCCCTGCGACGCCTCGGCCTGGTAGGGCGTGTAGGCGCTGTAGTACTCGCCGCGGGTGGCGATCTGCCATACGGCCGCCGGGATGTGGTGCTCGTACGCCCCGGCGCCAATGAAATTCGAGGGCATGCCGTCGCGGGCGGCCCGCTCCTGCATCAGGCGGGAGATCCCCATTTCGTTGAGACCCTCGGGGATGCCCTCCAGCGGCGGCGCGCGCAGCCCGGCCGGGATCTCGTCGAACAGATCCTCCACGGAATCGGCGCCGATGCGCTCGAGCATCGAACGGATGTCTTCTTCGGTATGCGGGATAAACGGCATGACTTTCTCGCTTTCGCTGACGCGAAGTTCTTCGACGGCGCCCCGGTGTCCGCCGGACACCGGGGTTCGGCCGCCACCAGTGGCTTCAGGATTCGGCTTCGACGTGCGCGGCGTAGGCGTCCGCGTCCATCAGGCCGTCCAGCTCGCCGGCATCCGCCGGCTTCATCCGGAACAGCCAGCCATCCTCGAACGGCGACTCGTTGACCTTCTCGGGGCTGTCTTCCAGCTCCGCGTTGGTCTCGGTCACCTCGCCCCCGATCGGGGCATAGATGTCGGAGGCGGCCTTGACCGACTCGACCGTGGCACAGGCCGTTCCGGCTTCCAGGCTGCTGCCGGCCTCGGGGGCCTCGACGAACACCAGATCACCCAGCAGCTCCTGCGCGTGATCGGTGATGCCGATGGTCACCGTGCCATCGTCCTCGGTACGAACCCATTCGTGGCTCCTGGTGTACTTCAGATCCTTCGGTGCTTCGCTCATGGCGTCTTCCTTATAGCGTTGAAACCCGGTACGCAGTGTAGCGCACTAAAATTGTATGGCTCGCATCAGCCGGAGGGCAGTTCGATCAGCGGTTCGCCGTTGCGCACGAAGCCCGGGCGCACGACCCGCACGGGCAGGTGCTTCCCGCGGATCTCCGCCTCCAGGCGTTCGGCATCGGCCGCGGCGGCCGGCACCCGCGCGAAGCCCACGGACATGCCGAGGCTGGGCGCGAAGCTGCCCGAGGTCACCTCGCCGTCGCCGGCGTCGGTCACGATCCGGGTGCCGCCGCGCAGCACGCCGCGGCCCTCCAGCACCACGCCCACCAGGCGCTGCTGCACACCCGCGGCCTTCTCGCGCTCGACGGCCGCGCGGCCGATGAAATCACGCTCGCCGTCCTTCAGCGCCACGGTCCAGCCGAGGTTGGCGGTCAGCGGGCTGGTCTCGGTGTCCATGTCGGTACCGTAGAGATTCATCCCGGCCTCCAGACGCAGGGTGTCACGCGCACCCAGACCGATGGGGTCGACCCCGGCATCCAGCAACGCCTGCCAGAAACCCTCGGCCTCCGCGGCCGGCAGCATCACCTCGAAGCCGTCCTCGCCGGTGTAGCCGGTCCGCGCAACGAACCACTCGTCGTTCCACACGGCGGAGAACGGCTTGAGCTCGCCCGCGCCGCGCAGGTCTTCCGGCAGCAGCGGCAGCGTCTTGTCCACGGCCTGCGGACCCTGCACCGCGATCAGGGCGAATTCCGGGCGCGGCTCGACGCTGACATCGAAGTCCTGCGCCACCGCCTGCATGTGGGCGATGTCGCTGTCGGCGGTGCCCGCGTTGACCACCGCGCGGTAGGCATCCCCGCCCAGCCAGTAGATGATCAGGTCGTCGATCACGCCGCCGCGCTCGTTGAGCATGCAGCTGTACAGCGCGCGGCCCTCGGTCTTGAGCTTGGCCACGTCGTTGGCCAGCAGATAGCGCAGGAAAGCCTGCGCCTGCGGCCCGTGGATGTCGACCACGCGCATGTGCGACACGTCGAACATGCCGGCGCCGGCGCGCACCTTCTTGTGCTCTTCCATCTGCGAGCCGTAATGCAGCGGCATCTCCCAGCCGGCGAAATCGACCAGCTTGGCGCCGGCGCGTTCGTGGGCGGCATGGAGCGGGGTTTTCTTCAGCGTCATGCTTTTCGTCCTGCAGTTGTTCCGGCGTCGATGGCGTCGCGGTCATCCGCGCATAAAAAAAGGGCGGCCGGCAGGATCACTGCCGGCCGCCCCTCTGTCCTGAAACCTGAGAGTTTGCGCGCCCCGCGGTCCTTGTGGACCCGGGCGATCGCCCCCTTCGGTGGGCCGTCTGCCGGCCGCTCTCCAGAGTTCGCCGTTTCATCATCCCGGTCCTGAAGCCTGAGCGATTCCGGGCGGATGTTGCGCCTTCGGCGTCTGCGGCGCGCACCCGAGGCGCGGCGCGGCAGAACTCTTCCAGGACGATGTGCGGAGCTTTCGTGCCCCGCTGGCGTGGAATCAATTATAGGCGATCCGGCGCCGGAACCCAATGCCCCGGTTCATGCCGGGTACATGGGATCGGGTCCATGGATCAGATCAGCGGCGGATGCCGTCCAGCCCGAACGCCCGCAGCGCGAGCTGGCGCTTGACCGGGACCAGCCCGTCCACCAGCCGCACCCCGGCGCCGCGCAGCTCCGGCAGACCGGCACGGCGGGTGCCGAACAGCAGGCGGAAGCCGTCCATCGCGCGCTGCATCATCGCGTTCTCCGGGCGCCGCGCGCGGGTGTAGGCGCGCAGCCCGCGCGGATCGCCGGGGTCACGCCGGTTGGGGCCGGCCAGCTGGCGCAGCAGGGCATCCACGTCGGCCAGACCGAGATTGAGTCCCTGCCCTGCCAGCGGGTGGATGGTGTGCGCCGCATCCCCGGCCAGCACCACCCGCCCGGCGAAGTAGTCGCGCGCATGGCGCGCCACCAGCGGGAAACTGGCGCGCGGCGAGGTGCCGGTCACCGGGCCGGGACCGCCGTCGATCGCGTTCGACAGCTCGCGGATGAAGGTCGAATCATCCATCGCCATCACGTCGTCGGCCTCGGGCTCCGGCAGCGACCAGACGATGGAGCAGCGCCCGTCGCCCAGCGGCAGGAAGGCCAGGATGCGCTCGTCGTCGAAACGCTGCCAGGCGGTGTCGCCATGCCCCTGCGCGGTCTCCACCGTGGCCACCACGCCGCACGCGTGATACGGGCGCTCGTCCACCGCGATCCCCGCACGTTCGCGCAGGGCCGAACGCGCCCCGTCGGCCGCCACCACCAGGCGCGCCGAGGCCAGCGGCGCATGCCCCTCGGCGTAGACATCCACCCGATCGGGCCGCAGGTCCACGCTGCGCCACGCGGTCTCCGGCCACAGCGCCACGCCACGCTCGCGCAGGGCCTGCCACAGCACCGCCTCCAGCGCTGCGTTCTCCACCGTCCAGCCGAGTTCGGGCACGCCCAGATCATCCGCGTCGAAGCGGATATGCGCGGGGCCGTGCGCGTCCCACACCTGCATGCCGGAGAACGCATGGGCGCGGTTGGCCGCCAGGGCCTCCTGGACCCCCAGACGATCCAGCAGGCCCATGGCCGCGGCGTTGAGCGTGACCACCCGGGTCACCGGCGCGGTCGCCGGATCGAACGCCGGCGCCGGTCCGCGCTCCAGCACTGCCACCCGCATGCCCGCGCGGGCACAGCCCAGGGCGGTGGCCAGGCCGGTGGCGCCACCGCCGACCACCAGCACGTCCAGCGGCTCGCCAGCGCACGTCATGCCCGCGCCTCCGGCAGCCGCGACAGGGTATGCCGCGGCACCGGCCGCAGCCCCATCGCCCCGCGCGCGAAGGCATCGCGCAGCGGCGGCACCCGGTCGACCGTCATCATGCCCAGGCCCAGCGCGTGACCCAGCAGTCCGTCAACATGGCGCATCCCGCGGGCGAGGAAATCGGTCACCCCGACGATGCGGCGGATGTCGCCCTCGCGCCGGCGCGCCCAGGCCTCCAGCACGTGCCGCCCGCCGGGATCGGCCACGAACGCGGGGCGCCCGTCGGGCTGCGCGCCCTCGCGCAGTACGCCCAGCAGATCGGCCACGTCGCGCAGCGCCAGGTTCAGCCCCTGGCCGGCCACCGGATGCACCGAGTGGGCGGCGTTGCCCAGCAGCAGCGCGCGTTCGGCGAACGGTTGCGGCGCATGCATCCGCTGCAGCGGGAAGCGCAGCACGTCCCCCGCCGGGTGCAGCCGCCCCAGCGCCCAGCCGATACGTTCCTGCAGCGCCGCCATGCGGGCCGGCTCGTCCAGTTCCAGGCGGGCGTCGCAGACCTCCGGCGGGGCCACCCAGACCACGTTCATGCGCCCGTCGGCCTGCGGCAGCAGCGCCAGCGGCCCCTCGTCGGTAAAGCGTTCGAAGGCCTCACCGTCGTGGGCCCGCGACGGATGCACGTCGAACACCAGGGCATCGGCATCGTAGCGATGGCGCTGCACCGGGATGCCCAGCGCCTCGCGGGTGGGCGAGCCCACGCCGTCGGCGGCGATCAGCAGCCGCGCGCGGCAGGACCACGCCCCGTCGGGACCCTCCAGGTGCAGGCGGCGCGCGCCGTCCTCGGCCGCCTCCGCGCCCGCCAGCGTGGTGGCGTGATGACTGCTCACCCCGGCCGCATCCCGGGCCCGCGCCAGCAGGGGATCCAGCGCCGCGGCCGGCACCACCTGCCCCAGGGCCTCGCGGCCCATCTGCGCGGCATCCATGCGCACCCGGCCCAGCCCGCCGCGGCGGCTGACGACGATGCGCCGGATGGGCGCGGCCGTGGTCGCCAGCTCCGCCCAGTAGCCGAGGTCGTCCAGCAGGGTCACCGAGCCGGCCGCCAGGGCATAGCCACGGGTGTCCTCGCGCGGATGCTCCGGATCCGGCGCCGGGCCGCGTTCGAACAGCCTCACCGTGTAGCCGGCGCGTGCCAGGGTGCAGGCCATCAGCCCGCCCACCGGCCCGCCGCCGACCACGGCGATGTCGGTCTCGGTTTGCGTTTGAGTTTGCGTTCCGCGATTCACGGTGGCCTCCATGCGCCTCCCTCTGCCCCGGTTTCAGCGACGTCCGGCCGCGCCGTCGGCCATGCAGGCCTCGATGGCCTCCACGGTCTTCGGGCAGGCCTCGGTCAGCACCTCGTGCCCGTCGCGGGTCACGGCCACGTCGTCCTCGATGCGCACGCCGATCCCGCGCAGGTCCTCCGGGGTCTCGCAGTACGGGCCGAAATACAGGCCGGGCTCGACGGTCATCACCATGCCCGGCTCCAGCTGTCGCCAGACCCCGCCCACGCGATAGTCGCCGACATCGTGCACGTCCAGCCCCAGCCAGTGCCCGGTGCGGTGCATGTAGTACGGGCGGTAGGCCTCGTCCTCGACCAGGGCATCCAGCTCGCCTGCCAGCACGCCCAGGTCCTTCAGCCCGCGGGTCAGCTCGCGTACTGCGACGTCATGCGGGTCGTTCCAGTGCCCGCCGGGATGCACCGCGTCGATGGCCGCCAGCTGGGCCGCCAGCACGATCTCGTAGACCTCGCGCTGGCGCCCGCCGAAGCGCCCGTTCACCGGGAAGGTGCGGGTGATGTCCGAGGCATAGCCGCGGTGCTCGCAACCGGCGTCGATCAGCAGCAGGTCGCCGTCGCGCAGCACGTCGCGGTTCTCGATGTAGTGCAGGATGCAGCCGTTCTCGCCGCCGCCGACGATGGACGGATACGCCGCCTCGGTACCATGGCGATGGAACTCGTGAGTGATCTCGGCGGCCACCTGGTATTCGGTCATGCCCGGGCGGCAGGCCTGCATCGCGCGCCGGTGCGCCCCGGTGGAGATCGCCGCGGCGTGGCGCATCATCTTCAGTTCCGGGGCCTTCTTGAACAGGCGCTGCTCGTGCAGGTGGTGTTCCAGCGCGGCGAACTCGTGCGGCACCCGCACCCCGCTGCGCGCCGCGCGCCGGCGCACCTGCTGCAGCCAGCCGAACAGCCGCCGGTCGAAGCCCTCGTCGCGGCCGAACGGCGCGCACAGCTCGCGGCGGTTCTCCAGCAGTCCGGGCAGGATCTCGTCGATGTCGTCCACCGGGAACGCGCAGTCGGCCCCGAAGTGTTCCATCGCCCCGTCGGGCCCGGCGCGGCGTCCGGTCCAGGTCTCCATCTTCGGGTCCCGATCGCGGCAGAACAGGATGTATTCGCCGGCCTCGCGCCCCGGGGCCAGCACCGCGATGGCGTCCGGTTCCTCGAAATCGGTCAGATAGAGGAAATCGGAGTTCTGCCGGAACGGGTATTCGACGTCGCGGTTGCGGGTGGTCTCCACCGCGCCCGGGATCACGATCAGGGCATCGCGCCCGGCCGCGCGCATCAGGCGCTGGCGGCGACGGGCCAGCTCACCGGCGGGGATCTGCGGCGCGCGGCTCATTGCATCGGGATCCGGGTCGGATTCTCGGGGGCCAGCTCGTCGGCGATCAGCAGCACGCCCACGCGCACGTATTCCAGCAGCTCTTCGAAGTCCTTTTCCGAGGCCTCGCTGTCTTCCGGCTCGGGGTCCATGCGCGCGATCTCGGCCAGATCCCGCAGGATCTCCGCCGACTCGGCCGACGGCTTGAGCCCGCCCAGCCGCGGCGTCTGCCCCAGCCCGCTGATGAAACCGTCGGCCCATTCCGACAGCGCCTGGGCGCGGGTCTCGATCTCCGCATCCTCCGGCACCAGCGGGGCAAAACCGAGCTCGATGTCGTACAGCTGCGCCAGCAGATGCCGGCGCAGCTCGTCCACCAGCCGGTCGAATGCCTCGGCGGGATTCTCGGTCAGCGGCAGCGCCTCGCCCAGCGACTTGATCAGGAGGTCATTGCCGGCCTCGGGGTCCGCCACCAGGCAGCCGGTGATCAGGCCATGGGCCGAGGCCGGCGTCTGCGCGAACCCCATGGTGCGCAGGCCGTGGGCCAGACGTTCTTCCCGGGACTGCGCCATCAGAAGGCCTCCAGACGGGCTTCGTAGGGAAACAGCAGAAAGCGGTAAAGATCATCGCCCAGCTGCAGATGGGTGAACTGCGGCTCACCCAGGCGGATCTCGCTGGAACCGGTCGCGGACAGCGCCGTCAGGCCGAAGCGCTTGTCACGGATCAGGTCCTCCAGCAGCTGTTCCAGCTCGCCGCGCGGGATCGTGCCGGTGTTGTCCACCACCCGGCACGGCTTGCCGTTGTGGGCCGTGCCTTCGATGATCGTGGCGTCGGGTGCGGGTTCGGGAGGCTGTGTCATGGGTCATATTCTGGCCACCCCCTGCGCGGGTCGCAACACAACCCGCCGGTGTTTCGGTTGACGGTTCCGCCAACCCCCTCCTAGACTCCGTTATTCAGGGACTTCGCTCCCGTTTTTCAAGCCCGAGGCCCGCCCCGCCATGTCCGACAGCGCTTCTTCCGGCAGCCACGCGCCCGATGCCCTCGACCGTCTCGAGGCCGCGATCCTGCGCCTGCTGGACGACAACGCCGAACTGCGCGAGGAAAACCGGGCGCTGCACGAACAGGTGCGCCAGCTGCGTACCGAACGTGCGACCTACCGCGAACGCAACGAGCAGGCCCGCCACCGGGTCGAGACCATGATCGCCCGCCTGCGGGCGATGGAGCAGTCCGAATGAGCCAGTCTTCCGAACCGGTCCGCATCACCATCATGGGCAAGGAGTACCACGTCGCCTGCCCGCCCGAGGAGCGCGCCGACCTGTTCGCCTCCGCGTCCCTGATCGACGAGCGCATGCGCGAACTGCGCGACGGCGGGCGCGTGGTCGGGGCCGAGCGCATCGCGGTGATGGTCGCGCTCAACCTCGCCCACGAAAAGCTCGAGTGCCAGGAAGAGCTGGAACGGATGAAAAAGGGCGGGGCCGACGCCCCCGAACGCCTGCACGCGCTGGCCGAACGCATCGAACAGAACCTGGACCGTGGCACGGACGCCGGCACCGGCGGCCCGACCGAGACCGGCACCACCCGCTCGGAGCCCTGATTCCCGCCACCGGATTCCCCTTCCGCGGAGCCGGGTTGAGCACGCCCCGGGCATCTGGTCCATAATGAACCCGGACGCGTCGCTGCGGCGTTCGAACGTGGCCGGGTGGTACCCTTGAGCCTTAATGCAACACCCAGGGACCGAGTTCTTCCGTTTCGCTGTGCAGGTCCGCCCCCGAGCGGAAAGCCTAAAGATTCGGAGACTTCTCCCACCTGAACCGCTGGTTCAAGGTCGAAGGCCACGACGGCGCCCGCGGGGCGCGTCCTCTCTTTTTTCCTGCCGATCCCCATGACCCCCACGGCCATGTCCACCACCGCGCACGCCCCCGATATCGACGCCCTCGCCCGCGAGGACGCCCGCCGGCTCCGGCGCGAACTGCGCCGTCGGCGTGCCGCGCTGTCCGATGCCCGTCTGGCCGAGCACAACCGCGCGATCAGCGGTCACCTGCTGAAATGGCTGGAACGCTGGCAACCGCGCTGCATCGGCGCCTACCGCGGCCTGCGCGGCGAGGTCGACCTGACCGCGCTGACCTGCGCCCTGGCCCGGCGCGGCACGCGCATCGCCCTGCCGGTGATGGACACCCGCCGCGACGGCCGCATGCATTTCCACGAATGGCATCCCGAAGACCGCCTGTGCCACAACGGCTTCGGCATCGCCGAGCCCTGCCCCGGTGCGCCGCGGGTCTGGCGCCGCGAGATGCAGGTGGTGCTGATGCCGCTGGTCGCCTTCGACCGCCACGGCAACCGCATGGGCATGGGCGCCGGTTACTACGACCGCTACTTCGCACGGCGGCGCTTCGGCATCCACCGCCCGCGCCTGATCGGCGTGGCCCACGGCCTGCAGCAGGTCGAGGCCCTGCCGGTGCAGCCCTGGGACGTGCCGCTGGATGCCGTGGTCACCGAGACCGGCTGGCATGTATTCCCCCGGCACGGACAGGCCACTGCTACCCTGCAGACACCTGACAACGACTGATTCAAGGAACGTGACGACATGGGCTACTGGCTGATGAAATCCGAACCCGACGAGTTCGGCATCGACGATCTCGAACGCGTGGGCGTGGAGCCCTGGGACGGGATCCGCAACTACCAGGTGCGCAACATGATGCGCGACGAGATGAAGAAGGGCGATCTCGCCTTCTTCTACCACTCCAACGCCAAACCGCCGGGCATCGTCGGCATCATGCGCATCGAGAACGAGGCCTACCCGGACTACTGCGCGTTCGATCCCGAGGACAAGCATTACGACCCGAAGAGCGATCCCGACAACCCGCGCTGGCTGCGGGTGGACGTCGCCTTCGAGGAGAAATTCGACGACATCCTGACCCTCGACTGGCTCAAGCAGCAGCCGGAGCTGGCCGACTGCCCGCTGGTGCGCCGCGGCAACCGCCTGTCGGTGATGCCGCTGACCGAGGACCAGTGGGACTTCATCCTCGCCCACGCCAGGCGCGGGCAGGCTCAGGCCGGAAAAAACCGGGGCTCCGCCTGATGGCGACCCTCTACCACTTCGCCCACGACCCGAAGGCCGACCGCATCCGCCTGGCCTGCGGGTACAAGGGCGCGGCGCTCGAGACCCGCGCGGTCGACTGGTTCGACGACGAGACCTTCTTCGAGCTGGGCATCGCGCGCCAGTCCCCGGTGCTCGCCACCGACGACGGCGGCCTGCATACCGACACCACGGCGGCCCTGCGCGCGATCGACGAGCTGTTCCCGAGCGGCGAACCGCTGTCCGCGGGGATCATCGCCGAAGACGCCTGGCAGGCCCTGCTCGACTGGCGTGCCCGCGTGGACGTCGTGCTCGAGCGCCTGTACGCCCCCCTGGCCCCCGGCTACCACGGCATCGGCGAGGACGCCGACGCCCTCGCCGACTTCAAGGCGAACGTGGAACACCGCTTCGGCATGACCCTGGAAGAACTCGCGAACGACCGCTACGACGGCTACCAGCAACTGGCCCGGCTGAGCCGCCTGCCCGAGCTCGCCCGCCACCTGGCCGCCAATGGTTTCTACCTCGGCCACCCCTCCATCGCCGACTGCGTGATCGCCGCCGACCTCTACCCCCTGCAGATGCACGACGGCATCAACCTGCCGGTGGACATGATGTACTACCTGCGCCGCGTCGAGGAGACCTTCGCCACCCGGCTCGACGCCCGGTGGCTCGCCCGCTGAACCACCCCGCCCTCTTCGCGGCCAGGGCCGCTCCCACAGCACCGGTGAAGCCCGCCCCTTGCCGGCCCACTCCTTGTGGGAGCGTGCTCGCACGCGAACAACCGGCTTCCTGCACCCCCGGCTCCACGCCCACCCCGCACTCGCAAGACTCCCACCCAAGGCCCGACACAACAACCCATAAATACCTGTTTATTTAGACTTTTTAAGCCCATCTTCTTTGCTTCTGCCGAAGATTTAGACTGATTCCAATCCCTTTTTTGTGGTTTTAATCACAAAAACACACAATCGATATTGTTTCAGCCCTGAGGCGCGGATAATATCCCCAATCAGGAACAGGGATGTTCCACCCGAAGGGGCCGCTCAACAGGGATGTTGTGCGGTCTTTTCTCTTTTTCACACCCCGAATTTTCACACCCCGAAAGCGTGCCGGATCGGCCAGGGGGCTGGCCTCCTGCGGGCCGGCTACCCGAAACGGTAGTGCTTGCGGATGTCCCGGTGGATCTCCCAGGTGCAGCCCATGCCTGCCGGGAAGGTCACCAGATCACCCTCGCCGACCGTGACCGGCTCGCCATCCTCCGGCGTCACCGTCACCTTCCCCTCGAGGATGTAGCAGGTCTCCGTCTCGTCGTAGTACCACGGGAAGCTGGACGCCTCCTTCTCCCACACCGGCCAGTCGAACACGCCCAGTGCGTCCAGCCGGTCGCGCTCCGGCCGATGTTCCACTTCGATCTTCATGTTGCCTCCTCGGATCGTTTCGATCGTTCTGATCGGTCGGGATGAATGTCGCCCCTCGACGGCGGCCATCGTAGCCCCGCCGGACGCGCCACCCAACCGCATGCACCCACGAAAAAGGGCCGCACAGCGAATGCGCGACCCCCATAAAAAACGGGGCCCCGGAGGGCCCCGCAAAACGGGCTTACACCCGTTGTTATCACTTCATGCGCGATCGCGCTTAGAAGCTGTGACGCAGGCCCACACCGATGTGGGTGCCGTCGTCGGACACGTCATCGTTCGTGTTGTTGGCAGTCACGCCTTCGATGCCGTCGTTCCAGACGTTCACGAAGGCTTCGGTGCGGTTGCTGAAGTGGTACTGCGCACCAAACGCCACGTTGGTCCAGGAGGACTCGCCACTGCCCAGACCGGCACGACGGTTATCCAGCGTGTTGTACTGCACCGCAGCACGCAGGTTGATCTGGTCGGTCACGCGGAAGTTCGCCGGTACCACGACCTGCTCCAGTTTCTCTTCGATGTTGCCGTCATAGTCCCACTGGTGGTACTTCACGCCGACATCACCCTGACCGAAGTCGAAGCTGAAACCGGCATGCCAGGAGTCGATGTCTGCAGCAGTGCCCGCACCGAAGAAGGTCGGAATGCCGGTATCCAGGATCCCGTAGCCGTCGCTGGTGCTGGTCTGCGTTTCATACGCACCCGAGAAGTTCATCGGGCCCATCTCGTAGATGGCGTTGATGGAGTAGTAGCTATCCGTCTTTTCACCCACCGGCGAAATCGTGGCCCCGAAGGTGAAGCCCTGGAAGTCCGGGCTCTGGTAATGGATGCCATCCGCACGCGACCAGCTGTTGATTCCGTTATTGGCACCAACAAACGTACCCGGACGAGTGGCGTTGTCCGCCAGCGTGTCGGTGAAGGCGCGGAACGGCTTCATCGCGTTCTTCATCGCGGTGTCGGAACGGCCCAGGCGCACCTGGCCAAAGTTGCCGTCAACACCGACCCAGGTCTCTTCGTTGGTGGTCAGCGGGCCACCAAAGGTCCCACCGGGACCACCGAAGTTGCCCTGAAGACGGAAGATACCGGTCAGACCGCCACCCAGGTCTTCCGAACCACGCACGCCAAACCGGCTGCCGGCATTGGAGTGGACCAGGTCACGGTTACCGGAACGCGTAGCGGTGCCGGCACCGTCGACGGCACCCACTTCGTACTTCAGCTGACCGAACAGGGTCACGGAATCGTCGGCGGAGGCGAGGGCCGGAGCGGCGGCGAAGGCGCCGGCGACGGCCATTGCGAGAATCTTCTTCTGCATGATGCTTTCTCCCAGGAGGTGAGTTCTTGCTGTCTGTTGCACCCCGGAGCCCGTCGGCCCCGCGATGTCCTGTGTTTTATATACGCCACGGTGTCGTATTTCAACCCTTGTGGCGGAAAAAAACCCGTATTCGATCACGCTTATACGCTTCGGTCTTCACGCGATCTCCCGCGCCAGACTTGCCGAGAGCGCCGATGCGATTTCAAACCATTGAAAAACGGGCTTTTCAGAAATTCCGAATACGCGATTGCACGAAACCGCGTCACGGCCTTCGGTTCGAGCGCCGCGGCCCCGGAAACACGGGTTTCCGGTGCGCAGAAACCGGTGCGCGGCCGTTGCAAACCTGCAACAGAGGGACCCGACACCGCCCTCGCCCGGGCGGGTGTGGCCTTAACACAACACATCGGCCGGGTTGGTCCCATCGGCCCCATCGGCCCCATCGGCCAGAGGGCTGACCTCCTGCGGCCAGACCCTGCCCGGTGGGAGGCCGGCCCTCCGGCCGATTTCACGTCCGGGCCACCCCAGCGCCGGATCGGCCAGAGGGCTGGCCTCCTACCGAACGGGTTATGAGCTGTGCTGTGCGAATTCATACGAACGATCCTATAGCGCGAGGTCGATGGCCAGCAGGGTGACGAACCCGACCAGCACCCCGGTGGTGGCCTGGGCCTCGTGGCCCTTGCGGTGGGACTCGGGGATGATCTCGTGGCTGATGACGAACAGCATGGCACCGGCGGCGAAGGCCAGGCCCCAGGGCAGCAGGAACTCCATCAGGGTGATGGCACCGGCGCCGATCAGCCCGCCGATGGGCTGCACCAGGCCGGTGAGCAGGGTCACGCCGAAGGCGATGGCACGGCTGTAGCCCAGCGACAGCAGGGCGATGGCGACCACCAGCCCCTCGGGCATGTTCTGCAGGCCGATCGCCACGGCCAGCGCAATGCCGTCGCTGACATCATCGCCGCCGAATCCCACGCCCACCGCGAGGCCCTCGGGCAGATTGTGCAGGGCGATGGCGAAGATGAACAGCCACACCCGGCGGATCCTGGCCGGGTCGGCGCCGCTCTGCGGGCCGATCACGAAGTGTTCATGTGGCACGGCCTTGTGCAGCAGCAGCAGGAAACCGCCGCCCAGGGCGATGCCGCCGGCCAGGACCACGATGGCCATGGCCACGCTGCCGTGCTGGGCTTCGGCCTGCTCCACCGCCGGCAGCGCCAGCTCGAAGGCGGTCGCCGAGAGCATGACCCCGGCGCCGAAGCCCATCATCGCGTCCTCCACCGACTGCTTGAGGCGTCGCAGGAAGAAGATGGGGATGGCCCCGACCGCGGTGAACAGCCCGGCCACGAAGCTGGCCAGCAGCCCGATCTGCAGGATCGAAAGCTCGCCCAGCCAGTCTTCCATGTGCGGCCACAGCAGGCTCACGCCCCAGATGAACAGGGCCAGCGCGATCAGCGATCCGATCAGGAAGCTGCGCGGCAGCGGGGTATATTCGTCGGGCTCGGGCTCCGTCTCGCTGTCCTGTGGACGGACCGGATCGGGTTCGGCCATGGTGCGTGCTCCATGCGGGCGTGTTCGGGCGCAGTGTAACGCGGCCCCGGCCTTGATTCCCGGCGCCCAGCGGGTACACTGCCCCCGCTACAAAAATTCCAATCGTCCCAGGAGAGCAGGCATGGCTGGACATTTCCCGTTCGCCGGCAAGCGCGGTACGCGCTACGGCCAGGCCCCGCGCGGCACCATCGCCGCATTCTTCGAGAATCACGGCTTTGGTGAGGAGCTGCAGGAGAAGTACTACAAGTGGTGGTACGACTTCGCCAAGGATTTCGTCGAGAAGGACAGCGACCTGTCCGTCACGATGATCACCCGGTTCAACAGCTACCCGATGGGTACCCACGCCGAGCACTCGTTCCACCTGAACGACAAGTACTGGGCGGAGTGCCTGGCCGAGCTGGGCTCTTTTATCCGTGACGTCATCTTCCCCAAGATGGACGAGAAGGCGATGCACGATCTCGAGGAGAAGCACTCCAAGATGCTGGCCGACCTCGAGAAGGAAGCCGAGGAAAAGCCGCGCGAGCCGGCGCCGGAAGTGGGCGTGTACCGCCACGTCTGAGCACGATCGCGCCGCAATCCCGCGCATCGTCCGGCCCCGTTCGCGGGGCCGGTTTCGTTTGCAACCCCTGAAACCGTCGGAATCCGCGCCCCATGAATGCCGCCAAGCGCCGCGAGATCTTCCAACGCCTGCGGGCGGCGAATCCCGAGCCCACCACCGAGCTGGAATACAACAGCCCGTTCGAGCTACTGGTGGCGGTGATCCTGTCCGCGCAGGCGACCGACGTGGGCGTGAACAAGGCGACCCGGCGGCTGTTTCCGGTGGCGAACACCCCGCAGGCCATCCTCGACCTGGGACTGGACGGCCTGAAGGAATGCATCCGCACCATCGGCCTGTACAACGCCAAGGCCGAGAACATCATGAAGGCCTGCCGCATGCTGGTGGAACTCCACGGCGGCGAGGTGCCGCGCGATCGCAAGGCGCTGGAGGCGCTGCCCGGCGTCGGCCGCAAGACCGCCAACGTGGTGCTGAACACGGCCTTCGGCGAACCCACCATCGCGGTGGACACGCACATCTATCGCGTGGCCAACCGCACCGGACTGGCCCCCGGCAGGACCGTGCTGGAGGTCGAGAAGAAGCTCCTGAAGTTCACCCCGAAGGAGTTCCTGCGCGACGCCCACCACTGGCTGATCCTGCACGGAAGGTACGTGTGCCGCGCACGCCGGCCGGATTGCGGGCAATGTGTGATCCGCGATCTGTGCGAATACAAGGACAAGACCGAGGCCTGATGCGATGTACGGCGACCGCGACCGCATGCGAACCCAGTTCCTGGATGCCTGGCAGAAGGCCCGCAACGAGGAATCCCTGAGCGACATGGAACAGGTGCTGGTCGGCATCATCCGCGACCACCCCGAATACCATGCCCTGCTGAACGACCGCGAGAAGGCCCTGACGGCCGAGTTCCCGCCGGAATCGGGGACCACCAATCCGTTTTTGCACATGTCCATGCACATGGGCCTGCGCGAACAGGCCGCCACCGACCGGCCGGCCGGCATCCGCGACCTGCACCGCCGCCTGTGTGCCCGCTACGGCGAACTGGACGCCGAACACCGGATGATGGAGTGTCTGGGTCAGGCCCTGTGGGAAAGCCAGCGCAGCGGCCAGCCACCGGACGAGGCGCAGTACCTCGAATGCCTGAAGCGTCTGGAGGGCATCATCGGGACATGAATTCACGGGTCCAGGGAGGGACCATGGAACACGATCACGGCTACAAGCACCTGTTCAGCCACCCCCAACTGGTGGCCGACCTGCTGCGCGGGTTCGTCAACGAACCCTGGATCGAACAGGTCGACCTGGATTCGCTGGAGCGGGTCAACGGCCACTACGTCTCCGACGATCTGCGCGAGCGCGAGGACGACATCGTCTGGCGCCTGCGATGGGGCGATGGCTGGTGTTACGTCTACCTGCTTCTGGAATTCCAGTCATCGGTGGACCGCTTCATGGCGGTACGCCTGCTGACCTATCTCGGCCTGCTCTACCAGGATCTGGTGCGCACCGGCGAACTGACGCCCGATGGTCGGCTGCCGCCGGTACTGCCACTGGTGCTCTATAATGGAGAACGACGCTGGAGCGCCCCGAGCGAAGTGCGTGAGCTGATCGCACCGATCCCCGGAGGACTGGAGGCCTACCGTCCGGATTTCCGGTATCTTCTGCTCGACGAGGGGGCCTTCGCGGACGCCGATCTGCCGGCACGCAACCTGGCCGCGGCCGTCTTCCGGCTGGAGCACAGCCGCGAGCCCGAGGATCTGCAGGCGGTCGTCGGGCGTCTGGTGCAATGGCTGGAACACCCGGAGCAACGATCCCTGCGACGGGCCTTCAGCGTCTGGCTGGGTCGAGTGGTCATCCCCGGCCGCTTCGGCGAAACGCTGGCACCACCGAACAATGACCTGCGGGAGATGGAAACCATGCTGGCCGAACGCGTAAAGGAATGGCAGCGCCGCTACGAGCAGCAGGGGCTGCAAAAAGGGCTGCAGAAGGGTCTTGAGCAGGGCCTGGAGCAGGGCCTGGAGCAGGGCCTGGAGCAGGGCCTGGAGCAGGGCCTGGAGCAGGGCCTGGAGCAGGGCCTGGAGCAGGGCCT
>NZ_ATUL01000032.1:0-21836 GCF_000420185.1 Thioalkalivibrio sp. ALR17-21
GGAATCCGCTTGTGCCACTTGTGCGCGCTTCGGCGGCGTTGGTCGGTGCGCTTCTGGGCGGTACGCGCCTCGTAGCAACCGCCATCGCCGTTGCGCTTCAGCTCTCGACTGATCGTCCCCGGGCTGCGGCCCAGCGTCCGAGCAATCGCCCCCTGCGAGCGCCCCAGCCCGCGCAACGCACTGATCTGATATCGTTCTTCCTGGGTCAGCTGCCTGTAGTGCCTCATCGGTACGCCTGAATGGGTTTGGGGTGAGAGCCACCCATTCTACGGCGGCAGCTGGCCCACCCCTTCCGGGTTCAGGCGTTGCAGTTATTCTGTGAATTCAGGACGTATAAGAACCGTGGCGAGCCAGCGTATTCCGTATCCAGTGAGGTTGTGCTATTGCCGTTCGACGAATTGGGTGACCTGCAGGCTAAAGCGGCGGATGCTGATCTCGATGTGCTCGTCGGCTTCTACACACGCGAGAATGTCATGCGCTATGCGGCCTTGGCTGATGCGATCGGTATCCCTCTTGTGGTGCAAGAATGCACAAATCCGGATCGTGCACGGTTCAACAACTGGCGATTGGCTAAAGTGTCCCGATCCCGCGCGAGCTGGGAGCGTGAAATCGTGACCGCCGCCGCCACTCGCCTGCGCCTGGTCATGCCGGGGTATGCCGACTCCTTCGCAGCTTTCCAGCAACCCCAGATCCACGCGATGCCCAACAGCTGCCCGAAAGTGGATGTCCGGGCGTGCCCGGATCAAAGTTTGGATGGGCGCTGGCGCATCCTGCTAGTGAATGGATTCAAGGACAACAAGAACCTGGTGGACGCGGTAGCCGCTTTTGCGCGGCTGGCACTGCAGCACCCCGACTGGGTGTTGCGGGTAGTGGGGAAGGCGCCGTCGTGGGAGGCCCCGCACGCGAAACAGGTAGCGGAAATCCTTGATGAGAACGCCCTTTGGGAACGTTTCGAGATCGCGGAGGCCACGGACGATATTGCTGCCGAATACTGCGGCACCCATATCCATCTGATTGCCTCGCTCAGTGAAGGCTGCCCGACCGTGGTGCTGGAGGCGATGGCCGCCGGTCTGCCTAGTGTGGGCTTCGAGGATTGCCCTGGTACGAACGAACTGATTCGGCACGAGGAGAATGGGTTGTTGGCTCGGGCCGATGATCGGGTGGCCGGGCTGGCCGGAGCACTGGCTCGACTGATGGCAGATCCTGAATGGCGAGCCACTCTAGGACGGCAGGCCGGACAGGATGCAGCCGATTTCGATCCCTGTCACACCTATGACCAGTGGGAGCAGTTGCTCACCGAGGCCGCAGGCTACCGCGACAACCCGGACCGACTCTTCCGTGAACAGTACGGCCTCGATCCCGAACGCGCCCTGCATGCGCGGCGAATGAGACACAAGATTCTGGAGACATGACGTTGCCAATAAACGGACAAAATATACTGATCACGGGTGGCTGTGGCTTCATTGGAACCGCTCTGATCCGGCGCCTGCGGGAACACTATCCCGACGTTAACATTGTGGTGCTGGATAATTTGCTCACCGGCACTCTCGAAGATCTCCGCTCGGTGGCGCCCGTCGAACAAGTGACCGAACCCGCGGACCGAGTGGATCGGTCCGCTGTTGCGTTGGTGGAAGGTGACGTGCGTGATGCGTCTGCAGTGGCCAGGAGTGCCGAGGGATGCGCTGCCGTCGTGCATCTGGCGGCCAACACCGGGGTCGGTCCGTCGGTGGAGGACCCGCGCCTGGACATGGAGGTGAATGTCGGCGGGACGTTCAACGTGCTGGAGGCCGCTCGCCTGAAGGGTGTGCCCCGTGTGGTCTTTGCGTCTTCCGGCGCCCCCGCGGGCGAGGTCGAGCCGCCCATTCACGAGGAACTGCCGCCCCACCCGGTGAGCCCGTATGGCGCGTCCAAGCTGGCCGGCGAGGGCTACTGCTCCGCCTACAACCGGACGTTCGGGATCGACACCGTGTGTCTGCGCTTCGGCAACGTGTACGGGCCTGGCTCTGGCAAGAAGATGAGCGTGGTGGCGAAGTTCATCCGCGAGGCGCTGTCCGGCGAGCCCTGCCGGATCTATGGCGACGGCGAACAAACGCGGGATTTTCTGTACATCGACGACCTGATTCGCGCGGTCGAGCAGGCGCTCCTGCGCCCGGTCGGTGGCGAGACCTTTCAGATCGCCACGGGCATGGAGCGCACGGTGGGGGAGATGGCCGAATCCCTGCGCGAGTGCCTGGCCGAACGGGGTGTGGCGATGGAGATCGCCCACGAAGGTCCGCGCCTGGGTGACGTGAAGCGCAACTTCTCGGACATCACCAAGGCACGCAAGCTGCTGGACTGGGCCCCGGAAATGGAGCTGCGCGACGGATTGAACCGGACCGTACAGTGGTTTCTTCACGAAAGGGGGGATCGGCGATGAAGACGGTCTATCTGCGCATCGGTTCGGATAAGGCGGGGACCGTATCCATCGCTAATCTAGCCGAAAAAAATCAATCGGTCTTCCTTCGCCATAGTTTTAACGCTCCATCAAGAAACTGCCTCTCGCTCTGCGAAATCCTGTTAGAAAGGCATCAGATCAAAGGGATCGATGGTTTCAAGGATCGAAGCCAAAAAAGGCGGCGGGGAATCGTGGAGTTGATGGAACGCCTGGATCGGAGTGAGCGGATTGATGAAAACGTGTTTCTCACGACAGAGACGCTTTGGGGGCGGTTGTCAAAGCGTAACCTGGAACCTGTGCGCTCAGAGGTTGCCCGGTTTCTGCGTTCGATCCGCGAGACGTTTCCGGAGCACGAGGTCAAGGTGGTGCTGCACCTGCGGCGAATCGACCTCTATCTAGAGTCGCTGTACAAGCAGGACATCAAGGCCGGGCGACCGGTCACCCTTGAGGGCCTTCGCGAACGGGTGACGGCAGAGAGGGTGTTTGCGTTCTTCCGGATGCTCGAGGAGGCCTTCGGGCCCGAGAATCTCATCGTGCGGCCGTTCGAACGTTCGCAACTCCACAATGGCTGCGTGGTGGAGGACATGCTGCACACCATGGGCCTGAGCGATCACGTGAACGAATTTCGGATTGTGCATGGCAACGAAGGGCTGCACCGGGACCTGATGGAGGTCCTGATCTCCATGAACGAGCGGTACGGCAAGGTGACCCCCAACAACCGCCTGTTGCAGATCAGCTCCCGGCTCGGTAAGGAGTACGGGTTCGAGGACGTGAAGTACCTGCTGGATCGCGCGACGCGGGAAGAGCTGCTGGCACAGTATGCTGACTTCTACGGGTATCTTGCACAGCATTACGGCAATGGTGAGCCCTTCTTCCGGGACCCGCTGCCAGATGACAGCCACCTTGCCTACAGCCTCAACCCCGAACGTGCGGCACTGATCGAAGAGCTCGTTCTGGAACAGGCGGATGAACCCGTAGAGGAGGTGGTGGGCCGATGACCGCGGACGCAAACCTGGACGACGCGGTAAGCCCGAATAAGGGGAGGAAGGCCCCGATCGTTACCGTCGTGCTGACACCCGGACGAAGCGGATCCTCGCTGCTGATGGAGGTCCTGGGCAATCTCGGCGCCGGGCTATCGGACGAGCTGATCCCGGGGCGCCTGGAGAACCCCCACGGGTTCTTCGAGGACGCCCGGGTGGTGGAGATTCACAAGAAGCTGATGTCCGATCTGGGCGCGCGGCCCGGCTTTCCCATGCCCGAGGGCTGGCTGGACCAGCAGGTGACCCGCAAGGCCAAATGGGCGCTGACGGATCTGGTGCGCCAAGAGGCCAGTGCGGGCCCGGGCGGCTGGGCCATCAAGGACCCGCGAATTTCCGATTTGCTGCCACTGTGGTTGCAGGTGTTCAACAGCGCTGGCGTGACGCCCCGGTTCATCCTGGCGTTGCGCGATCCGGCGGCAGTGGCGACCTCGCTGCGGCGCGGCATCAACCGCGACGAACGCCTGACCGAACTCCAGTGGCTGTACCGAACCACGCAGGCGCTCTACCACACGGTGGCGGACTGCTTTGTGGTGCACTACGAGGACTGGTTCGAGCGGCCTGGCGAGCTGGCCAGCGGCCTTGCGCAATACGTGGGGCTTCCGGTCGGTTCCGGAGAACAGGCACGCCAGGCGGTTGAAAGGGCGATCGAGCAACGCCTCGACCGCTCGAGTTGGCAGGAGTACGAGGTTCGTCACCCGCTGGTGAAGCGCCTTTACGGCACTCTTCGGTCTTGTAGCGGCGTGGATTTCGACCGAGCCAGCCTGGTCGATGACGTGCGTGAGTGCCAAGGCCTGATTGATGGATTCAGCAGATGGAGTACCACCGCGGGCGGCTCGATTCCGCAGCAAGCCAGCTCAGGGGGCAAGGGTTCGGCGGGACAAGGGGCGAAAGGTCCGTCGAGCGGGAAAGGTCAAGATCACGTGCTGGCGTATCACAAGGTTCTCAGGGAGCTGAAGGAAAGCCAGGACCAGGTGGCGGCCTTGCGTGCGCGGCTTTACGCTACCGAGCCCGTGGCAGCGGCGGCGCCGCGCCAACCCGCCGGCGAGCAGCCCGCGCCATGCAATACCGGAGCCGGCAAAACATCGGGGCCGGACTTGACGAAATCCGTTCGGTATCGTGTGGGTGACGTAGTCGTTAAGGGCCTCTCCCGCCCGGGACGTAACACCTTCCGAATGCCACGAGCGTTGTGGCGCCTGGCGCGCGAAGCGCGGCAACAAAGTCGGGAGGGCGCGGGGCGCCGGGGCCGCCGCAAAACGGAGATCACGGCTGCGGAGCAGAAAGTTCGAGAGGCCGTGCGTTATCGCATCGGCGAAGTGCTTGAAGCAGCAGTCCGCCGTCCGGGCAAGAATACGCTCGCCGCCCCCGTACGCCTTGCTCGCCTCCTCCGCGAGGGCAAACAAAGACGGCGCGCACGCGGTGGAGAGTGATGGGCGATTTGGACGCGAGGCTTGCGCTCTGATGCATGACACTCAGCGGAGAATTGGGGGGAGCTTTGCAGTAGCCTGCATGGCGTGTGAGAGTCGCTCGGTGCTGGATGCCTTCATTAACTACTATGATTGGGCAGGTGCTGCCGAAATATTTCTGTTCATCGATGAGGGGTGCGAAGCGCCGGGGGTGACAATCGGCCGCCATGGTGCCCGGATTGAAGTGATCCACCTTGATTCCTCGTTTTGGCTGGCCACGGGGGAAGGCGACGTGCCGGAAGGGTTGGAGGTCGCGCAAGGGCGGGTCTACTCCTGGGCTTTCGGTCGGGCAGCCAGTGAGTGGTTGCTTGTAGTCGACGCGGACGAGTTCGTTTTTGGCGGGGCGATCCGTGACATGCTTTCGTCAGTTCCCGAGCATATTCGGTCGTTTCGGCTACCGACTGCTGAGGCGGTTTATGGTCCCGGGGACGGGGTAGATGATCGGTTCGGGTCGCGATATTTTCGGGTGGCCTGGGCTGAGCACAAGACTGCGTTGGGGCAACGTGTTTACGGTGAGATCTATGATCTCATGGCCTGTGGCCTGGTAGGTCATCGCGCCGGAAAGGCGTTTACTCGCGTGACGGGCGATCTGCTTGAATTCAGGCCGCATTCGGTATTTGAAAATGGCCGCCGAGTGACTGTTTGGTCCCCGGAAACTGATCTGGCCCAAGGCTTCTATCTGGGCCATTTTGATGCGATCAGCTTTGATCGGTGGTCCGAGAAATGGCTGCGGAGGATTCGCGGGCAAACCAATGCGCTCAATATGGGGCAGCACCGGCGTAAACAGATGGAGGTGATCCAGAACGCGGCCGATCATGGGGAAGCTCGCATGCGAAAACTTTATCGGGATCTGTATTCGCTGAATGTCTTGCAATATGGAGTGTTGAAGGTCGCCGGTAAGGCATTTCGCTCGAATGTGGTCGCTTCCGTCCTGGGCGGATATGACCGGAGTGCCCGCTGCTGATGGGTATGGTTTCGGATTGGTAGCGGGGTAGCTTTTAGGTATGGCGGATGCCGATGCAGTCCTTGAGCGTATAAATTATTGGCGGCCGGGTGTGGACCCATCTCGGCCGGCGCTGGCCGGGCGTTCCAGTCTTCGCATTGGACTGGTGGGGTCATACGAGTTTTACCTCAATGTGGCCCCGGAGGGGCAGGTCTTTCTCCTGGAGCCGGACAATTACGCGGAAGTGCTCGATGCGGTGCCACTGGACCTGGTGCTGGTGGAGTCGGCGTGGAATCCGATGAGCCGGGGCTGGTACCAGTTCCAGCTTGCGGGGGCATCTGCGCATGCGATCATGGATGATCTCCTTCAGCGGGCACGGTCGCGTGGCTGCCCCACTGCATTCTGGCTCACGACGGGCAAGGCGTATGTAGCGGATTATGCCTCCGTGGCTCGGCGATGCGATGCGGTGTTCTGTGCGGATACAGACGCGGTGGGGGCCTTCGGCGCGCTGGGTGTGGATGCGACGTACCTGCCACCCGGAGTGCAACCGGCGCGATTTCACCCGTTTTCGGAGGACCCTTTCCGCGAGAAGGCGGAACACCCGGTCTATTTCGATGGTTGGGCCGACGTGGACCGGGGTTTGGCGGATCAGAAGGTTCTGGAGTCCCTGGCGGAAAGGACGGGGCTGGCGATTTTCGAGTCCCGCTACCGGCTTCCGGCACCGCGTCTTCGATATCTGCCCAGGCTCGCACCTTCTGTGCAGGGATGCCTGACGCCCGGTCTGCATCCGGTGGCGCTGCGTCAATCGGAGATTGTCGTTTCCCTGGACTCTGCCCCCCTGGAGCAAGTGTCTGCCCAGTGGCGCGCATTGAAAGCGGCGGCAACGGGGAACGTCCTTGTGCACCTGGGGCGCCTGGAGCGGACGGATATACGCGCCGATCTGGCGCGCGCCCACGCCGATATGGAGTCATTGATCGGGGATGTGGAGTGGCTGCGGGCGAATCCGCTGGAGAGGGCCCGACAGGCGCACGTCACGTGGCGGAAGGTGATGGAAGAGCACACGCTGGCGCATCGTTTGGGCCGGATCTGCGCGGAGCTGGGCCTCCATCACGATTGGAATCCTGCTCCGAAAGTATCGGTGGTGACCCCGACCCGGCGCAGGGACCATTTGGAGCGGATCCTGGAGAACTATGACCGACAGGCGTATGCGTGCAAGGAGTTGCGTATCGTTGTGAATGATGCGGAGCCTGATGAAGCATGGGAAGCGGTTGCGGATCGCGATGACGTGGTGCTGGATCGGGTGCCTTCGGATCTCTTCACGGGGGCGTGCATGAACCGCGCGCACGAGGCGTCGCGGGCCGAGTACATCGTGAAGATGGACGATGACGACTTTTATGGCGAACGGTACCTGCCGGACATCATGCTCGCGCTGCAATGCGTGGATGCGGACGTATTTGGCAAGGTTCCCGTGCCCATGCGGTTCGTGGGCGAATCAAAGGCCTATTGTCGCCGGCAGCGCTTTCAGCCTTACAGCGTAACCACCGGCAAGACGCTTCGTGCTGGCCGTATGTGGCTGGGAGGTAATACGCTGGGGTACCGGCGGAGCGCGCTGCCGTCGCCGGTATTTCCGGACGATGTGCTCGGAGCGGCGGACAGCGTGTTCAACGAGACCTGTCCGGAGGAGGCCACCGTGCTTGTGCTCGACCCGTTCAATACGTTGACCGAGCGTGATGCGGATGCCGGGGGGCACACCTGGCGTCCCGAGCGTTCGGCGTTGGAAGCGAATTCCGATGTTCTGGATGAGTGGTCGGATTTGATGGTGTAGGGGAGGCAGGGCATGGGAAAGGCCAATATGGATGAGCCGTCTTCCGAGGAACGGGGGCGCCTGCGAGAGTTGGTGGAGGAGAACAACCGGCTGCGTCAGGAGGTGTACCGCCTGGAAGGCGAACTTGACGAGTACCGGGCGCAGCTCGCCGCGGGCCGTTACGCGGGGCCGACGGGGCACGCGTTACGGTGGCAGGTCGGCGACGTGATGGTACAGGCACTGCATCGACCCGGTTGGGCTACGTTGCGAGCCCCGGATCGGTTGATTCGGTTGCTCTGGAGAGGGTGGCGCCAGCGCAGGCGTCAAGGTGGTTGAACAGCCCGCTCATTCAAGGATGCTGGGAGTGTCTTGCGACCCCAAAACGAAGGGCCGACAGTGATCGGGGGACGGGTTGTGATACTGGCGCCTTCCCATCGGCCCTGGGGCAATCGGGTCGTCCGCGAGGGCCGTACGCTGGCGCTGCAGGGGTACGAGGTCCTGGCGATCATGAATACCCCACGGGAATCGCGTTCGGACGGTATTTCGTTTGTTCCCGGGCCTGCGGCGGCCGGGCGAATGGGCCGAGTGGGGCGTCTGCCCGCCCTTCTCCGGCAGGCGTTGCGGCTGAAGGGAGATGTCTATCACCTTCATAATCCGGCAATGCTGCCGGTGGCTGTGGGCCTGAAGTGGCTGGGCAAGAGGGTGATCTACGACACGCACGAGGACTTCAGCCGAAGGTTGATGATTCGTCGCTGGATCCCGCGCCCATTGCGGCGCCCTGCATGCTGGGGGGTATCGCGGACGGAGTATCTGGTGAGTCGCATCGTCGACGCTACATTGGTGACGCAGGCTCGCCAGGTGGATGCCTTCGGTGGGAGGGCCACCTTGCTGCGCAATGCACCCGCGCTGGCAGGGGCGCGGGGAGAAACCGTTGCCGAGCTTGCCCGGCGTTTTTCGGAGGAACGCGGTTTCTACCGGTTGCTCTACGTCGGCAGTCTCTCCCGTGCGCGGGGTATCGACCGGATGCTGGACGTGCTGGCCGGCGTTCGAGCCAATGGCCTGGATGCCCGCTTGTGGTTGATCGGGCCTGACGATGACGGTGTGGTGGAGGATCTGCGGACGCATCCGGCCTGGGATGCGGTAGATTACCTGGGCCTTAAGGGGCATGAGGAGGCGTTCGCCTACATGGCCAATGCGGATGTCGGGATGGCGATCCTCCCGGATGTGGCCGATCACGCGGATGCGATGCCCAGCAAGTTGTTCGAGTACATGGCGAAGGGGCTTCCCTTTGTAGCCAGCAATTTTTCGGTGTGGCGATCGTTTATTGGCGATGAGGCCGGATGCTGGGTGGATCCCGCCAAGTTGGATCAGGCGGTTGATGCGGTTTGTAAACTCCTCGCGGATCCGGAACGACGGCAGCGGTTCGCCGAGTCCGGCATGGACTTCATCGATCATTTCAACTGGGAGAGCGAGCAGGAAGTGCTGCTTGAGACCTATCGCCGCTTGACCGGGCCACGCGGGTGAACGCGCAGACCTGGACGGCTGAATCACCTGCGGTCTCGATGGTGATGCCGCTGCACGACGCGGCGGATCGCGTCGAGGAAGGTGTGCGGTCGGTGCAGGGGCAGCGGTGCAAAACGGGGACCAAAACGGGGACAGATTTATTTTCCGCTGCACGGATGCGGCGGTCCGGACGAGTGACCAGGGAGGGAAGGCATGCCAAGGATCGCGCGAGTGGTATTGCCGCATATGCCGCACCATGTGGTGCAGCGGGGACATAACCGGCAGGTGGTGTTTGCCGGGGCCGAGGATTACGAGCGGTACCTGGAGGACCTGCGGGAGCTGAGCAGTGCGCTTGAGATTCGGGTGTATGCGTACTGCCTGATGACCAACCATGTTCACCTGTTGCTTGGGCCGGGCGAGGAGGACTGCTGGATCGATCCGGATCCGGCGTACCGGGACCTGGCGAACCGTGAAGCCGAGCGGCGCGCGCGATACGCCCGGTTCGTGGAGCTGGGCGTGCCGGAGCAGGAGCTGACGCTGATGCGCGAGGCCCTGCAGCGCGGCCAACTCACCGGCAACCCGCGGTTCGTGGACGAGGTGGAGCAGAACCTCGGTGTACGCGTCGAGCGCCGCCGCCCCGGCCGCCCGTCATCACGCCGGGGGTGAGAAAATAAATGTGTCCCCGGTTTCTGTTGTATCCAGTGCTATTCTAGGTACTGAAATCCGTACTGGAGCGGCTGATGGAAACCGTTATCTCGGCGCAGGAAATCAAGCGGCGTGGTATTAGTGCAGTCGATCAGGCGTTGAAAAAAGGGCCGGTGCACGTCATCCAGCGTAATCGACCACGCTACGTGATCTTGAGCGAGGAATCTTTCCAGCAGTTGACGACCGGTGTTGAGGCCCGCGCGCGGCTATGGAACCGGCTGCTGGAAGAAGATTCGGCTCCCTCTAAACCGCGAAGTCGCTCGGAACTGGACCGTGAACTCCAGGCGGAGCGCGAAGGCTGGAATGATTGATGCTGGCGTTTCTCGACGCCAGTGCCGTGATCTACCTGCTGGAGGGTGACGCACTCACCCGGGAGGCCGTTCGTCAGATACTTCGGGGGCTGTAGCGTGAAGCGGGCGAACCGCCTGTGCTGGTGGTCTCTGCCTTGAGTCGCATGGAATGCCGGGTGCGGCCGCTACGGGAGTCGAATGCTCGAGCGCTGGAACGGCTGGATGCGTTTTTCGAGGATCCAGGTCTGTCGGTCGTCGCGCTGGAGACGGCCGTCCTGGACAAGGCGACGGAACTGCGCGCCCATCGCGGACTGCGCACGCCCGATGCCATCCAGGCGGCGAGCCTGCTCACGGTCGATCCAAAAGGGGCCTTCGTGACGGGGGATGGCGACTTCGAGAAGATCCCTGGCCTTCGTGTTGAGCGGATTCCACCCTGATGTAGCTGAACGGGAAAATAAATCTGTCCCCAATTTGAATTTGCCCACAGTTTGTCTCCTGTTCCCCGCGCGTATATGCTTATGGCATATCCTTTTCGAGGTGGGCCAAGCCATGAAACGACGCATCGCGAGCCTGTTCCGGAATGGTCGCAGCCAGGCCGTTCGGCTGCCGAAGGGTTTTACCTTTGATGCCGACGAGGTGGTGATCGAAAAAAGTGGCGACGCCTTGATCCTGCGCGCCAAACCCAGGTCCTGGGATGATTATTTTCGGGGTCCCGGCGAGACCCTTCCCGAAGACTTCCCCGATTCGATCGAGGATCACGTGGCGCAGGACCGCGAGGCATTGTGAGCCGTGCGCTACATGCTGGACACGAACATCTGCATCTACATCATGAAGCGCCGCCCACCCGAGGTGCATGAGCGGCTGCGTCATGTTCCGGTGGGCGATGTGGGGCTGTCCGCCGTGGTGGTGGCCGAACTGCGGTACGGGGTGCGGCGCTCGCATTACCGCGAACGCAGCGAGGCCGCACTGGAACGCTTTCTGGCGTTCACGAAGGTCTGCGACTGGCCGGAAGAAGCCACCGAGCATTATGCCGACATCCGCGCGGAACTCGAACGCGCTGGCACGCCGATCGGCTCCAACGATCTCCTTATCGCGGCGCATGCCCGCGCCACCAACGCCGTCCTCGTCACCAACAATGGGCGGGAGTTCGATCGCGTGCCGGGATTGCAGGTCGAAAACTGGGTGTCGGCACACTGAGGGGGAAGGAGCCGCTCATTCCGAAAAATGTACCTGTCCCCGTTCGTGGTCGTTTTTCTATGTAAAGTGGTATCGGTATTTACAATCTGCATAAATGGCGGTAGGGTACGCGCATGATACCGCGCACTGCCGAAACACTGGTCAGGGAGCTGTTGAGCGGCTTTCCCATCGTCACGGTCACGGGGCCGCGCCAGTCCGGCAAGACGACGCTGTCGCGCGCGGTGATGGCGGATCGGCCCTATCGCTCCCTGGAAGATCCGGATGTGCGTGCGCTGGCGCTGGATGATCCACGCGGGTTTCTGTCGCAGTGCCCCGATGGGGCGGTGCTGGACGAGGTTCAGCGGGCACCGGAATTGTTCTCCTATCTGCAGACCTATGTGGACAGCGACGGTCGCATGGGGCGGTTTCTGCTCACGGGGTCGCAACAGTTCGGGTTGATGTCGGGGATTTCGCAGTCTCTGGCCGGGCGTTCGGCGTTTGTGGAGCTGCTGCCCTTGAGTCATGCCGAGTTAGTGGGAGCCGGACAGGCGCCATCGGCTCTGGATGCGATGATGTTCACCGGTGGTTACCCGGCATTGTATGACCGCCCGGTTTCTCCCCGTCAGTGGTTTCCGGCGTATGTGACGGCGTACGTGGAGCGGGATGTGCGCCAGTTGCTGCAGGTGCAGGATCTGGACGCCTTTCAGCGTTTCGTTCGGCTGTGTGCCGGGCGTAGCGGTCAGGTTCTGAACCTCTCATCCCTTGCGGCGGATTGCGGTATTACCCACAACACCGCCAAGGCGTGGATCTCGGTGCTGGAGGACAGCTATGTACTGTTTCTCCTGCGGCCGCACCATGCGAATTTCAACAAGCGGCTGATCAAGTCGCCGAAGCTGTATTTTCACGACACCGGGCTGTTGTGCTGGCTGCTGGGAGTTCAGGCGGCGGAACAGCTGGTGGCGCATCCGTTGCGCGGGCAGGTGTTCGAGACATACGTGATTTCGGAGTTGCGCAAGGCCTTTCTCAATCGCGGCGAGCCGCCGCTTTTCCACTTCTGGCGGGACAGCAATGGCAATGAGGTCGACCTGCTGATCGAGTGGGCGGGTGGCCTGGTGCCGGTGGAGATCAAGTCCGGGCAGACGTTGAACCGGGATTTCTTCACCGGGCTGGAGCGCTGGACCGCGCTGGCCGGTGACATGGCCCGTTCGCCGACACTGATTTACGGGGGCGAGGGCGAGCACCAGCGGAAGGATGTGCGGGTGCTGGGCTGGGAAAGGGTTGGCGAGATTGTGTAGTGGATAAAGGTGGATACAGGGGGCTGTCCCCTTTTTTTCAGGATTCGGCCACGCCGCGGGTTTCTGTGGTGATGCCGCTGCACAACGCGGCGGATCGGGTTGAGGCGGGCGTGCGTTCGGTGCTGGGGCAGTCGCTGGCGGATTGGGAGCTGCTGGTGGTGGATGATGCCTCCACGGATGACTCGGTTGCGTGGGTGGAGGCCAGGTGGCGGGCCTTTTCGCGTGGATCAGGGCAGGACGTATACGAGGGCTCGTAAGTGGCTGTGTTGATGAGGCGAATCGATCCGCGTAACTTAGGGTAAGAATTTTTACCTTAAGGTGTGTCCGAGTGGCGGAATCCGGAGAGTGGGCGTTCTACGGTCGGCAGACGGAGCTGGGCCAGTTGCAGGAGATCCTGTCCAGACGGCGCTGGTTCTTTCTGCAGATTTCGGGGCGGCGCCGGATTGGCAAGACGACGCTGATTCAACAGGCGCTGCAGGCGGCGGGTGTTTCGAAGACGCTGTACATCCAGATTCCGGATTCGGACCCGGCGGGGGTGGTGGCGGCTTGCAATGGCTACCTGGAGACGTTCGGGCTGGAGGAGCGTGTCCATAGCCTGGGCGAGCTGGCCCGCTTGATCGCGACGCTGGCGGAGTCGGGGTATGTGGTGGCGCTGGACGAGTTCCAGTACTTCCATCGCAAGCCGCTGTTCGATTTCTGCTCGTTCCTGCAGGCGGAGGTGGACCGGCTGAGCGCTCGGGCGGGGCAGGTGCCCGGCGGATTGATTGTGCTGGGGTCGCTGCATGCGGAGATGACGGCGCTTCTGGATGACCGGCAGGCGCCGCTGTTCAACCGGGCCACGGATACGCTCGAGCTGGGGCATCTGGATATCGGCTCGGTGCTGGAGATTCTGCGCGCACATGCGGACGAGGACCCCGAACGCCTGCTCTTCCTCTGGAACCTGTTCGAGGGGGTGCCGAAGTTCTACCGCGATGCCTACGAGCAAGGTGTGCTGGATGCGGACCGCGAGACGCTGCTGCGCAAGCTGTTCTTTTCGAGTTCGTCGCCGCTTCGCAATGAAGCGGACAACTGGTTCCTGCGTGAACTGCGCGGGCGCTACGACATGGTGCTGCAGTTTCTGGCATCGCATCCCGGCTGCAACAACGCGGCGATCGAGGCCCATCTGGCGGAGGTCTCCGGTCCGGGAGAGGCACGACAGGTGGGTGGGCATCTGAAGATCCTCAGCGAGCGGTACCGGATGATCGAGCGGCGCCTGCCGATCTTTGCGCGACCGAAGGCTCGCAGCGGGCGCTACTACATTCGCGACAATTTTCTGCGCGCGTGGCTGTCGGCGCTGCAGAAGCCGGTTTCGGCCTCGGCCTTTCGGCCGATGGACATGCTCGTGTCGCAGGCCGATGAGCGTTTGCGCGAGGTTGAAGGCTATGCCCTGGAGGATTTGGTGGCGCAGCTTTATGAGGAGCGCAGTCGCCTGGGGCTGGGCGACTTTGCGTTGTCCGAACGGATTCGGGGGTACTGGGATCGCTCGGACGTGGAGATTGATTTGGTGGCGGTGTCGGAGGACCAGAGCGCTATTCGGTTCGGTTCCTGCAAACGCCAGGGCGAGAAGCTGGCCAGGTCCATTCCGACTCTGGTGGCTGCGGCGGGGCGGTTTTTGAGCGCCCATAAGGCTTACCAGAGCTGGAATGTCGAGTACGTTGCGATTGCGCCCCGGATCACCGAAGCGGAAGCCGCGGAGATCCGGCGCCAGGGGGCGGCTCCGCAGAGCCTTGGGGAGCTCTGTGATGGGTTGTGATCCGTCCACAGGTGGGAGTATGTCTCCGGCGGATTTGTCCACACCGCTGGTTTCTGTGGTGATGCCGCTGCACAACGCGGCAGATCGGGTGGTTGAAGGCGTGCGCTCGGTGCAGGGGCAGTCGCTGGCGGGTTGGGAGCTGCTGGTGGTGGATGATGCCTCCACGGATGACTCGGTGGCTCGGGTGGAGGCGCTGGCGGCGGGTGATGCGCGGGTTCGGGTGTTGCGCCTGGAGCGCAATGGCGGGCCGGCGGTAGCACGGAATGCGGGCATTCGGGAGGCGCGCGGGCGGTATATCGCGTTCCTGGACAGTGATGACGCCTGGGCGCCGGAGAAGCTGGCGCGGCAGGTGGCGTTGATGGAGCAGGGCGCGTTGTTCAGCTTTACGGCGATGGAGCGGTTCGATGAGCAGGGAAACCGGCTGGCTGTGGCCGGGGTGCCGGAGCGGGTCGGGTATGACGAACTGCTGAAGACGAACTACATTGGTTGCTCCACGGCCATGTACGATACACAGTTCTTCGGCAAGGTGGAGATGCCGCTGATTGATCGGCGCCAGGATTATGGCCTGTGGCTGCGGTTGTTGAAGCGGGTGGAGTTTGCGTACGGGCTGAATGAGCCGCTGGTGCGGTATACGGTTCGGTCGGGCTCGGTGTCTTCGAACAAGCTGACGACGGCGGGGTACACCTGGCGGGTGTATCGGGAGCTGGAGGGGTTCTCGTGGGTGCGGTCGGCGTATTGTCTGGCGCATCAGACGGGGCGGGCCCTGGTGCGGAACCGGTTTCCGCGTGTTGCGCGGCGGTTGGGGTGGTTGCGTCCGGTGGGGGAGTGATCGGGGCCGGAGTGTTGTTCGGGCGGTTGTCGGCTATACTTGTATAGCACCTGTCTGGAGGAAAACACATGTTGGCTTTGCGTTTGCCTGAAGATGTCGAGGAGCGTCTGGCCGCCCTGGCGAAAGCGACGGGGCGTAGCAAGAGCTTCTATGCGCGTGAAGCCATCATGCAGCATCTTGAGGAGCTCGAAGACATCTACTTGGCCGAGCAGCGCCTGATTGACCACCGCAAGGGAAGCGGAGAAACGGTTTCCATGGATGAGATGAGGCGCCGACTTGAGCTGGACGATTGAGTTCGACAAACGCGTAGAGAAAGATCTGCGAGCGCTCGACAAGAAGGCCGCGAATCGCATTCTGAAATATCTGGCCGAACGGATCGCGTCCGCGGACGATCCTCGCCGTTCAGGCAAGGCGCTTTCTGGGGAATTGAGCGAATATTGGCGGTACCGCGTCGGGCCCTATCGCGTGCTGGCCATCATTGAGGACGAGGCGCTGCGTATCCTCGTTGTCCGGGTGGCGCACCGGAACCATGTATACCGACAGTAGCGCATTGGCCCCGGGCATCAATCTCCGCTTCGTTCATTGGTCCTCGCAGGCGGGTTTGGGCCCGCGCAGGAGTGGGCTCTGGCCGCGAATCGAACGGGTCGTGAACGGGATGGAGGACTGGATGCGGCGTGTGCTGGTGACGGGGGCTTCGGGGTTTGTGGGGCGGGCCGTGATGGCGCGGCTGGCCGAGGAAGGTTCGGGGCGGGCGCCGGTGGCCGGGGTTCGGCGGGCTGCCGGGGCGTTCCGGGAGGAATGCGCGCTGGGGCCGCTCGAAGAGTTCGGAACCGGCGGCGCGCTACCCGAGGGACTGGATGCGGTGGTGCATCTGGCGGGGCGGGCGCATGTGCTGGATGAGTCGGAGGCGGATCCGCTGGAGGTGTTCCGGCGGGTGAACGTGGAAGGAACGTTGAACGTGGCGCGCCAGGCGGCGGACTCGGGGGTCCGCCGTTTTTTGTTTGTGAGTTCGGTGGGGGTGAACGGGAACGTCTCGAGGCGGCCGTTTACGGAGCGGGATGTGCCGACGCCGCAGGAGCCATATGCCGTTTCCAAGTATGAGGCGGAGCAGGGGCTCCGGGAGCTGGCGGCGGAGACGGGAATGGAGGTGGTGGTGATTCGGCCGCCGCTGGTGTACGGGCCAGGGGCGCCGGGCAACTTCGGCCGTTTGCTGCGCTGGGTGCAGCGGGGGGTGCCAGTGCCGCTGGGTGCGGTCACGCGGAACCGGCGCTCGCTGGTGGCGCTGGATAACCTGGTGGATTTGCTGGTGACGTGCCTGGAGCATCCGGCGGCGGCGAATCGGGTGTTTCTGGCTGGGGATGGGGAGGACCTGTCCACTACGGATCTGTTGCGCCGGGTAGCGGCGGCGATGGGACGGCGGGCGCGGCTGGTGCCGGTGCCGCCTGGGCTGTTGCGTGCCGGGGCGCGTGCGGTGGGGCGCGGCGAGATGGCGCGTCGGTTGCTGGATTCGTTGCAGGTGGACATTTCGGATACGCGGGAGACGCTGGGGTGGGAGCCGCCGGTGAGTGTGGATGAGGGGTTGCGACGGGCGGTTGCGCCGTTGGTTGGGTAGGTTTGGTGGTTTTTCGGGCTTTGGCGGGGGCTTCGCCGCCGAGGCGGCTCCTACGCGGGGTGGCCTTGGGTGTAGGAGGCCAGCCCCCTGGCCGATTGGATGCTGGACAGCCCCCATCGGCCAGGGGGCTGGCCTCCTACAGGGGGGTGTTGTTTTGCGTGGGTGATCGGCCAGGGGGCGGCGGGCTGCTTGGTTTATGGGTTGATTCCGATATTGATTGGTTATCGGGTTGGGCGCATAATCGGGCGTTATGACATTGCTTGCGCGAACACCCAAGCAGATTGGGACGATTGTGCGCCGGGTCCGGCGAAAGCAGGGCCTTACGCAGGCCGCGCTTGGCGAGAAGTCGGGATTGCGCCAGGAGACGATCTCCCTGATCGAGAACGGAAACCCGGCCACCCGGTTGGAGACCTTGCTTGCGGTTCTGGCGGCGCTGGATCTGGAGTTTCAGATTGCTCCCCGTGCGCGGTCGACCGCGTCCATTGAAGAAATCTTCTGATGCCGCGCACGCGCCGCCATCCGCCGCTGCGTGTCTTGCTGAATGGTCGCCTGGTGGGGTTTTTGGAGAAGTCGGCGGCCGGGGCGATCCGCTTTCGGTATGACGCCAGCTGGCTGGGCTGGGAGCACGCGCTGCCCGTCTCACTCTCGCTTCCGTTGCGGGAAGATGCCTACCACGGCGAGCCCGTGGCCTCGGTGTTCGAGAACTTGTTGCCGGATGCGGACGTCCTGCGACGGCGCGTGGCGCAACGTGTGGGCGCGGCTGGGACGGATGCCTACAGCCTGCTGGCGGCGATCGGGCATGATTGTGTGGGGGCTTTGCAGTTTTCGCTGTCGGATGTGCAGGAGTCCGGCCCCGCTGGAGGGATTCGGGGGGAGCCGGTCGACGATACGGACATCGAACAGCTGCTGGGCGGTTTGGCACAGGCGCCGCTGGGTCTGGGGAGCGACGAGGCTTTCCGCATTTCGATTGCTGGTGCCCAGGAGAAGACGGCACTGCTGTGGCATGAGGGTCGCTGGCTCAAGCCGCATGGCTCGACGCCGACTACGCATATCCTGAAGCCCGCGATTGGGCAGTTACCCAACGGGCTGGATCTGTCGGATAGTGTGGAGAACGAGTTTTACTGCCTGCGATTGCTGGCGGCGTTCGGTATGCCGGTGGCGCGTGCGGAGATCGGGCGCTTTGGGGGCGCGCGGGCGCTGGTGGTGGAGCGGTTTGATCGACACTGGGCGCGCGATGGGCGGCTGCTGCGCTTGCCGCAGGAGGACTGCTGCCAGGCACTGGGCGTGCCGCCGAGCCGCAAGTATCAGAGCGAAGGTGGCCCCGGGCTGGTGGATGTGCTGGGGCTGTTGCGGGGCAGTGATACGCCGGGGGCGGACCAGGCGACGGTGCTGAAGGCGCAGATCCTGTTCTGGCTGATCGGCGCCACGGATGGGCACGCCAAGAATTTCAGCGTATTCCTGCAGCCGGGCGGCGGGTACCGGCTCACGCCGCTGTATGACGTGTTGACGATATTGCCCAGCGTGGCCAGCCGGCAGGTCGAACGCAAGCAGGTTCGGCTGGCACTTGCTGTCGGGCACCGCAACCACTATCGGGTGGATGGCATCCAGGGTCGCCATTTTCTGGAGACGGGCGCTTCGGCCCGTCTGCCTGCGGCGATGGTGCACGAGGTCCTGGCATCCGTGGTTCTGCAGGCCCCATCCGCACTGGATCAGATGGAACAGGAATTGCCGGCGGGTTTCCCGGTTGCTATCCATGACGCTGTGCGGTGCTCGGTGGAAGCGGGTATTCAGTCGCTGGAGCGGGTTCTTTGAGGCCAGGCGCGCAGGGGCGGCGCTGGGTGCAGGAGGCCAGCCTCTGGGCGATGGGGGCGATGGGCTGGCGTGGGTGATCGGCCAGGGGGCTGGCCTCCTACGGGCGGCCCCGGCTGACCGGAAGCTGGTCGTCCTGAATGCGTGGGTGATCGGCCAGGGGGCTGGCCTCCTACGGGGGAGGGAGATTTTGTTGGCGTTTTTGGGATTGCTGGTGGCGATGGTGATGGCGGCGGGCCTGACGGGGCTGCTGCGTCGCTATGCGCTGGCGCGGGCGATGATGGATGTGCCGAACGCGCGCAGCTCGCACGAGGTGCCGACGCCGCGGGGCGGCGGGCTGGCGATTGCGCTGGTGGTTCTGGCGGGTCTGGCCGTGCTGGGTGCGGCCGGTGCGGTGGCGCCCGGGGTCATGCTGGCGCTGGGGGGTGCCGGGTTGCTGGTGGCGCTCGTGGGCTGGTGGGACGACCGGGGCGAGGTGCCGCCGCTGTGGCGTTTGCTGGCGCATTTTGTGGCGGCCGGCTGGGGGCTGGCGTGGCTGGGCGGGTTGCCGCCGTTGCCGGTGTTCGGGGTGGTGCTGGATCTGGGCTGGTTCGGCCATGCGCTGGCGCTGGTGTATCTGGTGTGGCTGCTGAACCTGTACAACTTCATGGATGGCATCGATGGCATTGCCGGGATCGAGGCGGTCACCGCGGGGCTGGGCGTGGCGGTGCTGATGGCCTGGCTGCTGCCGGGCGCCGACTGGCTGCTGCCGGCGCTGCTGGTGGCGGCCACGCTGGGTTTTCTGCCGTGGAACTTCCCGCGGGCGCGGATCTTCATGGGCGATGGCGGTGCCGGGTTCCTGGGGATTACGCTCGGGCTGCTGTCGATCCAGGCGGCGTGGGTGGCGCCGGAGTTCTTCTGGGTGTGGCTGGTGATGCTGGCGCTGTTCGTGGTGGATGCAACGTACACCCTGGTGCGCCGGGGAATGCGCGGGGAACGGGTGCATGTGGCGCACCGGGCCCATGCGTATCAGCACGCGGCCCGGTTGGCCGGTTCGCACGTGCCGGTGTCGCTGGGCGTGGGGCTCATCAACCTGCTCTGGTTGCTGCCGGTGGCGGCACTGGTGGCGCAGGGGCATCTGGATGGTGCACTGGGGGCGCTGATCGGCAGCGTGCCACTGCTTGCGGGTGCGGTGTGGTTCCGCGCGGGGGAGCCGGAGCAGCCGGAGTAGCCCCGGCCCGGGACCCGAGACGCGCGGGGACGGAATCGGTACCATTCGCGGATTCGATGACCCCATTAATGGCCAACGGGAAACAACGCTGTCATGGATCTGATCACCCCCTACGGCGGGACGCTTTGCGACCGCTACGTTGACGAGTCCACCGCGCGCGAGCTCAAGGAGCAGGCGCAGGAGATGCCGAGCTGGGATCTGACCGAGCGTCAGATCTGCGATGTGGAGCTGCTGCTGAACGGCGGTTTCTCGCCGCTGACGGGTTTCATGCGGCAGGCCGACTACGACGGCGTGCTGGGCAACATGCGCCTGGCGGACGGCCAGCTCTGGCCGATGCCCATCACCCTGGACGTGAGCGAGGCGTTCGCCGAGCAGGCGGCGCCGGGCACCCGAATCGCGCTGCGTGATGCCGAGGGCGTGCTGATCGCCGTGATGGATGTGGAGGACCGCTGGACGCCGGACAAGGCGCGCGAGGCGCAGCAGGTGTTCGCCACCACCGACGTCGCCCATCCGGCGGTCAACTACCTGATGAACCGCGCCGGGGCGGTGTACCTGGGCGGCACGCTGCAGGGGGTCGAGTCCCCGGTGCACTACGACTTCCGCAACTATCGTTACAGCCCGGCGGAGCTGCGCGAGTACTTCCGCAAGCTGGGATGGAACCGCGTGGTCGCGTTCCAGACGCGCAATCCCATGCACCGTGCCCATGTCGAGCTCACGCGCATGGCCGCGCGCCAGACCGAGGCCAACCTGCTGATCCACCCGGTGGTGGGCATGACCCGCCCGGGCGATGTGGATCACTACGTGCGCGTGCGTTGCTACGAGCACGTGCTGCGTCAGGCGCCGGAGCAGACCACCCAGCTCAGCCTGCTGCCGCTGGCCATGCGCATGGGCGGCCCGCGCGAGGCGCTGTGGCACGCCATCATCCGCCGCAACTACGGCTGCACCCACTTCATTGTGGGGCGCGACCACGCCGGCCCCGGCCCGGGCTCCGACGGCGAGGACTTCTACGGCCCGTACGACGCCCAGGAACTGATCCAGAAGCACGCCGACGAGATCGGCATCGAGATGGTGCCGTTCCAGGCCATGAGTTTCGTGGAGGACCGTGCCGAGTACGTGCCGGCCGACGAGGTGCGCGAGGACGAGGAGGTGCTCAACCTCTCCGGCACCGAGTTCCGCCGCCGCCTGCGCGAGGGGCTGGACATCCCCGCGTGGTTCTCCTATCCGGAGGTGGTGGCCGAGCTGCGCCGCAGTTTCCCGCCGCGCCATCAGCAGGGCTTTACCGTGTTCTTCACCGGGCTTTCGGGTTCGGGCAAGTCCACCATCGCCAATGCCCTGCGGGTCAAGCTGATGGAGCTGGGCGGCCGGGCCGTCACGCTGCTGGACGGCGACATCGTGCGCAAGGAGCTCTCCAGCGAGCTGGGCTTCTCGCGCGAGCACCGCGACATCAACGTGCAGCGCATCGGCTTTGTTGCCAGCGAGATCACCAAGAACGGCGGCTGCGCCATCTGCGCCCCCATTGCCCCCTACACCGACATGCGCCGCCGCGTGCGCGAGCGCATCGAGGACGCGGGCGGGTTCCTGGAGATCCACGTGGCCACGCCGCTGGAAACCTGCGAGCAGCGCGACCGCAAGGGCCTGTACGCCAGGGCGCGAGCCGGCCTGATCAAGGAATTCACCGGCATCGACGACCCGTACGAAGAGCCGGAGCACCCGGAGCTGCGGATCGACACCCGCGAGATGAGCCCGGACGAGGCGGCCCACCGGATCCTCCTCAAGCTGGAAGGCATGGGGTTCATCCGCAACCCGTAGGAGGCCCGCCGCCCTGCCGGGGGCACCGGTAGGAGGCCAGCCCCCTGGCCGATCGGGGCCTCGCCAACCCGCCGGGGCGGATCGGCCGGAGGGCCGGCCTCCTACGGGCCGGGGGGCGCCGG
>NZ_ATUL01000033.1:0-21463 GCF_000420185.1 Thioalkalivibrio sp. ALR17-21
TCGCGCTCGAGTCGCTTTTGCGTGCGAACAAGGCGCGGCGACCGCCGTGCAGTCATTCTGCACAAGGGAGCCGCAACGCCGTGCGCGCGCCCGTTTTTGATCAACAACGGGCGGCCGAGCCCCTTCGGGGTTGGCACCCCAGGTTCCCCGATCCTGCGTTGCGGCCCTTGCCGGTAGAACCACTACCGGCTGCGCACCGCGCCTTGTCTCGGAAAACCTGGGGTGCCAACGCGAACGTGTACATTGATCAGTGTTTCCCTAGTGACACCGGTGACACGGAGGTGACGGGCGCGATGTTCGACGCGTGCCGCCGGGTACGGGGCATGTTAAATTAGTCAAAGCTAATACAAGGGCCGGCCCCGGCGTTGCGCGCGGGCCGGCCTTTCTGCAAGAGGTCGGTGCCATGCAGCTTACCCGCCATACGGACTATGCACTGCGCGTGCTTCTGTTCGTGGCCGTGCAGCCCGATGGTGGCCGCACCACGGTCTCGGAGATCAGCGAGCGCTTCGAGGTCCCGCGCAACCACATGGTGAAGATCGTGCACCGCCTGGGGCGGCTCGGCTATCTGGCCAACCGGCGTGGCAAGGGCGGAGGGATCTGGCTGGCGGTGGCGCCCGAGGAGATCAACCTCGGCGAAGTTGTGCGCAACATGGAACCCACGCTGGAAGTGATCGACTGCACCCGGCCATGGTGCCCGGTCGCGCCGGCCTGCCGCCTCAAGCCCCTGCTCGACGAGGCGCGCGACGCCTTCCTCGCCGTGCTCGACCGCTACACCCTCGCCGACATCGTTCGCAACGAAGCCCGTCTGCGCACCCTGCTGCAGATCGAACCGCACGCCCCCGACGCCGGCTGAGCCGACCCGCCCATAAAAAAGGGCCCTCCGGATGGAGGGCCCTCGGGGATCTGCCCGGGGTCGCCGGGCAGCGTGCGGCTTAGTTGGAGAAGTAGCGCACGGTCGGGTCGGCCATGTAGGCGCCCACGTCTTCCGGGTCGGCCGGGGTGACGCCGTCGATCAGGTCTTCTTCGGTGTAGTCGGTGTTGGGCAGGAAGATGGCGCAGGTCTCGACCTTCGCACCGTTGTTGATCAGGTTCATCAGCAGCTGCTGGGCGTTGCGGTCGGCGGGCTGCATGGTCGCGCCGTCAAAGTCGTCGGTCGCCATCTTGGCGGCCGGGCCGCACAGCAGCACGCGCACTTCCTGACCCTGACCCATGGCCTGGTTGCTCAGCACCATCGACATGAACTGGGTGTGGCTGTCACCGGAGGTGACGCTGGAGAACATCTTCGAGGGTTCGTCGGCCTGAACGGCGCTGGCGCCGGCAAAGGTCAGGACAGCGGCGGCTGCAAGGGTCTTCATGGTACGCATGGGGTACGTCTCCCGTTTGGCTGGTATGTAAGCGTTTCCGAATGTAGTCCAATGCTTATATGGAATGCAAATCAGACTGCGTCCAGATGTCGATTGCGTCGCATCGGGTGCTTCGTTGTTCGCGCGGATTCCCGGGGGGTGCGGCACGCGGCTCCTTTCGGGAGGCAGGTCTTTCGCCGGAATCTCACCAGTAGATGCGGGACGGGGAAGGAAGTTCCCGGGCCGGCGGCGGAACCGTGAACCGGCCGATGCTGTCATCCTGTATTCAGAGCGACTGGGGAGGACGTGATGCTGGAGACGCTGGACAGGACGAACCGGCGCGGCGCGCGCGACCGGGCCAGAGGCCCCCGCGGGCGCACCGCGATCATGGGTGCGCTGCTGCTGACGCTGCCGGCCCTTGCCGGTGCGCAGATTGAGACCGCACCGGCCGAGGAGGGCGCCGGCCCGTGGACCGAGGATGCGCCGCCGCTGGTGAAGCTGGAACGCTTCTTCCGTGACCCGGAATACGCCTCCGCGCGGATCTCCCCGGACGGCGATCGTGTCGCCTTCCTGCGACCCTACGAGGGGGCGATGAACATCCATGTGGTGGCGCGGGGCGAGCCGGTCGAGCAGGCTCAGCCGGTCACCACCGAAGAGCGTTCGGTCTCGGGCTTTTTCTGGTCGCGCGACGGCGAGTACCTGCTGTACGCGCGGGACGCCGACGGTGACGAAGACTTCGAGATCCGGGCCCTGCAGGCCCCGGAGACCCCCGACCCGGAGGCCGACGGATATCCCGACTCACGCGCACTGGCCGGAGGTGACGGGGTGCAGGCGCGGATCATCCATGTACCGCGAGAGGCGCCGGAACATCTGTTCGTGGGGCTGAACGAGCGCGATCCCCGGCTGCACGACGTCTACCGCGTCGACATCGCCAGCGGTGAGCGCGAGCGGGTGGTGAAAAACACCGCGGAGATCGAAGGCTGGCATTTCCACGAGGGCGAGCTGCGCAAGGCGACGCGCACCACCGGCGACGGAGGGAGCGAGATCCTGCGCGTCGATGGCGAGGACGACTTCCGGCAGATCTACGCCTGCGAGTTCGGCGAGAGCTGCTCTGTGGCCGGATTTCACAAGGATGGCGCCAGGCTCTATCTGCGCACCAACGCGGGCGAGGATCGCGATCTGAGCGAGCTGGTCCTGTTCGACCCGGATTCCGGCGAGGAGACCCGGGTGCACCGCGACCCGGAAGGCGAAGTCGATCTCGGTCGCGCGCTGTTTTCCGACGAGGACCACCGCCTGCTGGCCACGCAGTACACCGGCGACCGGCAGCGGATCTACGCGCACGACGAGGAATTCGAGCAGGCGCTGGACTGGCTGCGCTCGGAGCTGGGTGACGCGGAGCTGTCGTTCTCCTCGCGAACCCGTGACGAGGACGTGTGGACCGTGGGCGTGCAGCGCGACGTCGATCCCGGCAGTGCCTGGGTGGCGGATCTGCGCGAACGCGAACTCGAACGCCTGTATCGCACCCGGCCGGATCTTCCCGAGGATGTGCTGGCGTACATGGAGCCGATCCGCTACGAGGCCCGTGATGGCACCGAGATCCCGGGCTACCTGACCCTGCCGCGCGGGGCGGAGGCCGAGGACCTGCCCCTGGTGGTGATGCCGCACGGCGGTCCCTGGGTGCGCGACACCTGGGGCTACAGCGGACAGGTGCAGTTCCTCGCCAACCGTGGTTACGCCGTGCTGCAGCCGAATTTCCGCGGTTCCTCCGGTTTTGGCAAGGTGTTTCTCAATGCCGGCAATCAGGAGTGGGGCACCGGCGTGATGCAGCACGACGTGACCGACGGGGTGAAACATCTGATCGACGAGGGCATCGCCGATCCGGATCGGGTGGCGATCTATGGCGGCTCCTACGGGGGGTATGCGGCCCTGGCCGGGCTGACCTGGACCCCGGAGCTCTACGCCGCCGGGGTGTCGATGGTCGGCCCGTCCAGCCTGATTACCCTGATGGAATCCATCCCGCCCTACTGGGAGGCCGGGATCAAGCGCATGCACGGGCGTGTGGGTGACCCGGACGATCCGGAGGACCGCGAGCGGCTGAAGGAGCAGTCGCCGCTGTTCCACGTCGACCGCATCGAGTCGCCGCTGCTGGTGGCCCAGGGGGCCAACGACCCGCGCGTCAAGCAGGCCGAGTCGGACCAGATCGTGGCGGCACTGCGCGACGCCGGGCATCCGGTGGAATACCTGCTGGCGCTGGACGAGGGCCACGGTTTCGTCAACGAGACCAACCGCCTGGCGTTCTTTGCCGGCCTGGAGGGCTTTCTCGCCGAGCATGTCGGCGGGCGTCGGCAGGCGGAATACCCGGAGCCGGTGCAGGAACGCCTGGAGCTGCTGCGTCAGGACATCGATGAGGTCGAGGCCCCGTGAGCGCCGGCGATGGCCGCCGCCCGGGCCTGGGGCCCGAAGATGTCGAGGTCCTCGAGCGCGAGTCGCTGTTCGAGGGCTTCTTCCGTATGGCCCGCTATACGGTGCGCCACCGGCTGTTCGGCGGTGGCTGGAGCCGGCCGCTGACGCGCGAGCGCTTCGAACGCGGACATGCGGCCGTGCTGCTGCCCTATGACCCGGTGGCCGACCGTGTGGTGCTGATCGAGCAGTTCCGCATCGGCGCGCTGGAGAAGCCGGCCGGACCCTGGCTGCTGGAGTTCGTCGCCGGGGTCATCGAACCGGGCGAGGAGCCGGAAGCCGTGGTGCGGCGCGAGGCCTTCGAGGAAGCGGGGGTGAACCCGGCGCGCATCGAGTTCATGCAGGAGGTGTATGTCAGCCCCGGCGGCAATTCCGAGTCGCTGCGGATCTACTGCGGCGAGGTGGACAGCCTCGGCGCCGGGGGCGTGCACGGACTGGATGCCGAAGACGAGGACATCCGGGTGTTCACCGTGCCCTTCGACGAGGCGATGCAGCTGCTGCGCGACGGCCGGATCGACTCGGCGGCTCCGGTGATCGCGCTGCAGTGGCTGGCCCTCAATCGCGAGCGGCTGCGGTGCGAATGGGGAGCGGGTGCCCGGGCGGATGAGCCGCGTCGCTGAAGCCCCCCGGTCCGGACCGGGTTGCGTTGACGCATGGCGGGTGGCTTCCGGATAATTCCCTGCTCGAGACAAGGGCGCAACCGCCGTCCGGGGAGGGTTTGTGGCGCAGGAATACCTGCTCCGCCTGTATGTGACGGGGCAGACGGCCCGGTCCGCACGGGCACTGGCCAATCTGCAGGCCATTTGTGAAGAGGAACTCCAGGGACGCTATCGGATCGAGGTGATCGACGTGCTCGAAAATCCCGAGCGCGGCGAGAACGAGCGCATCGTTGCCACCCCCACCCTGATCCGTGAGCTGCCTCCGCCGATCCGCCGCATCATCGGCGATCTCTCCGACCGCGACGAAGTGCTGCACGGGCTGGAGCTGGTGACGCCCGGGCAGCGGGAGTCCCTGCAATGACCGCAGAAATGGGTGGAGGAATCGACAAGCTGGCCACCGGGATCCCGGGGTTCGACGCGATCGCCCGTGGCGGTCTGCCCGAGGGGCGCACCACGCTGGTTGCCGGTACCCCGGGCAGTGCCAAGACCGTGTTTGCCGGCCAGTTCCTGGCCGCCGGCATCCAGCGCGATGCCACCCCCGGCGTGTTCGTGACCTGCGAGGAGTCGCCCGCGGACCTGCGGCGCAATTTCAGTGCATTCGGCTGGCCGATGGCGGACTGGGAAGCCGACGGTCGCTGGACCTTCGTGGACGTGTCGCCGGATCCGGACGAGGAGACGGTGGAGGCCGGCAGCTACGACCTCGGGGCCCTGGTGGCGCGCATCGAGCATGCGGTGGAGCGCAGCGGGGCCCGCCGTCTGGCGATCGACTCCCTGGGCGCGATGTTCTCGCGCTTCCCCGACACGCGCCAGGTACGCCGTGACCTGTTCCGCATCGCCTCCCGGCTGAAGGCCCTGGGCGTAACGGCGGTCATGACCGCCGAACGCGAGACCGAATACGGCCCCGTGGCCCGTCACGGGGTCGAGGAGTTCGTCGCCGACAACGTGGTGATCCTGCGCAACATCCTGGAGAACGAGACCCGCCGGCGCACGCTGGAGATCCTCAAGTTCCGCGGTACGCAGCACCAGAAGGGCGAGTACCCGTTCACCATCCTGCCGGAGGGCGGGCTGATCGCCATCCCGCTGTCGGCGATGGAGCTGACCCAGCATTCCACCGACGTGCGCACGACCTCCGGCAACGACGAGCTGGACCGGATGTGCGGCGGCGGTTTCTACCGCGACTCGATCGTGCTGGTGTCCGGTGCTACCGGCACCGGCAAGACCCTGATGGCGACGGAGTTCACCGCGGGCGGACTGGCCGCCGGCGAACGCTGCATGCTGTTCGCCTTCGAGGAAAGCCGCGAACAGCTGATGCGCAACGCGCGCGGGTGGGGCGTGGATTATGCCCCGGCGGAGGAGGCCGGGAACCTGGCGATCCGCTGCGACTACCCCGAGGCCGCCGGACTGGAGGACCACCTGGTCCGGATCAAGGAGGAGATCGACCGCTTCCGCCCGGACCGGGTCGCCCTCGACAGCCTGACCGCGCTGGAGCGCGTGGCCAGCCCGCGCGGTTTCCGCGAGTTCGTGATCAGCCTGACCTCGTTCATCAAGGAGCGTCAGATTGCGGGGCTGTTCACCGCCTCCACGCCGTCGCTGATGGGCGGCGCCTCGGTGACCGAGGCGCACATCTCCACCCTGACCGATTCCATCATCGTCCTGCGCTATGTCGAGATGCGCGGGCGGGTCCATCGCGGCCTGGCCGTGCTGAAGATGCGCGGCGCGGGACATGACGCCGGGATCCGGCGTTTCAACATCGACGGTCGCGGGATGCATGTCGGCGAGCGCTTCCGTGGCGTGGAGGGTATCCTCGAAGGCCATCCCGTGCATGTGCAGCAAGGAGACGAGGACACATGATGCCGAATCCGGACCTTTCGATGCCCCCGGCCGCGGTGCCCGGCGCCGTGCTGTGGGCGGGCGACGGGGGCGGCGACTTCGCCGGCGCGGGTCCGTCGGGCGATGGCCTGCGGGCGATCCTCGAGGCCTCCGCCGATGCCATCATCGTGGTGGACTCGGCGGGCGTTCTGCGCTATGCCAACCCGGCCGCCAGCCGGCTGTTCGGGCGCGACCTGCAGGCCCTGAGGGGCACCGGGTTCGGTTTCCCGACGGCTCCCGGACGCACCGAGATCGACGTGCTGCCTCCCGGCGAGGCCCCGCGCGTCGCCGAGATGCACGTGACCGCCCTGAGCTGGGACGGGGAGGACGCCAGCCTGGCGATCCTGCGCGATGTCACCGAGCGCAAGGCCATGGAAGACGAGCTGCGCCTGGCGGCCCAGGTATTCGAGAACGCCTCCGAGGGGCTGCTGATCACCGATGCAGGGCAGCGCGTGCTGAAGGTGAACCCCGCCTTCATGTCCATCACCGGGTACCAGCCCGGAGAGGTGCACGGCCGGCCGATGGGCGAACTGCTGGATTCGGAATACCAGGACCCGGCCCTGCTGGAAACCATCGAGGCCGCGGTGCACAGCGCCGGCCGCTGGGAGGGCGAGCTGGTCAAGCGCCGGCGCGACGGCGGGCCCTGCTACACCTGGACCACGGTGATCGCGGTCCGTGGCGAGATGGGGCAGCCGACCCATTTCATCGTGACCTTCGAGGATATCACCCGCTGGAAGGAGGCCCAGCAGCGCCTGGACCATCTGGCGCACGCCGATCCGCTGACCGATCTGCCGAACCGGACCGCCTTCCATCAGCATCTCGATCTGGCGCTGGGGCAGGCGCGGCGCCACGGCGACATCGTGTCCGTGCTGTTCGTGGACCTGGATCACTTCAAGCCGGTCAACGATGCCCTGGGACATGCGGTGGGCGACGAGATCCTGCAGGCCGTGGCCGCACGCCTGCGCGAGACCGTGCGCGAGAGCGACCTGGTCGCGCGGCTGGGCGGGGACGAGTTCATCGTGCTGGTGCGGGACATCCGGCGCGAGGCCGATGCGGGAATCGTGGCCCAGAAGGTCATCGACGCACTACAGGCTCCGTTTTACGTGCGCGATCACGAGATCCACATCGGGTCCAGCGTGGGCATCGCCATGTATCCGGATGATGGCCACGACTGTGACGGCCTGATCCACCAGGCCGACCAGGCCATGTATCGCGCCAAGGATCGCGGGCGCGGCCTCTTCGCATTCGCGAGCGAAGTCGGAGACAAACCGTCCCCGAAGCCGCCCCGGGGAGAGTCGACCGACTGCGCCTGAGCCCGGCCGCGGGGTTGCGGGATTCCGTCAGGCCGGGCAGGACTCGTCCGGGATCCTGCGCCGGTCGCCTTCATCGTCGCGTGCCTTGGCGGGCGTGCCGACCGTCTCCAGTGGGGTCGCCGAGCGTTCGGTATCGGCGACGGCGGAGCCCGCCCCGGTGATGAACAGGCCCAGTGCGGCCGCACCGGCGACCGTGATGGCGGTGTAGCGGGTGTAGCGATGGTTCATGACGCGCCTCCCGTGTTCCCTGCCCCGGAGATCGCTCGGCGGCGGTGACCCGGCGGCGGGAATGTTGCCTCTCGGTGGGTGACGGCCCGGCGCAGGGTTTATTCCGCCCCGGGTCCCTGCAGCCCGTGCCGGCGCATCTTCTCCCACAGGTTCTTGCGGCTGATGCCCAGGTGCTCCGCGGTCTGCGTGATGCGCCATTCGTGGTGTTCCAGCGCCTGGCGGATGTAGGCGGCCTCCTGCGCCTGTAGGTAGTCGGCCAGCGGAGGGCGGGATGCCGGGTCTGTCGCTGCGGTTGACGGGTCCCCGGAGGGCGGCAGGTGATCGGGGTCGGCCGGGTCGCACAGATCCGCCTCGCCCAGCACCGGGGCCGGGGAAAAGATGGTGGCCCGCTCCAGGCAGTGGCGCAGTTCGCGGACATTGCCCGGCCATTCGTGTTCCAGCATCGCCTGTTCCGCGTCGGCGGCCAGACGTCGGGGTTCGCCTCCTTCCCGGTGGGCCAGGTCCTCCAGGGTCTGGCGGGCCAGCCACAGGATGTCCTCGCGGCGGTCGCGCAGCGGAGGGATGCGCAGGTGCACGACGTTGATGCGGTAGAAGAGGTCCTCGCGGAAATCACCACGATCAACGTACTCGCGCAGGTTGCGATGGGTGGCACAGACCAGCCGCAGGTTCACGTCGAGCGGGTTTTCCGAGCCCAGCGGAGTGACCTGGCGCTCCTGGATGACGCGCAGCAGCTTGGCCTGCATGGCCAGCGACATGTCACCGATTTCGTCGAGGAACAAGGTCCCGCCGTCGGCCTGTTCAAAGACCCCGCGACGCTGGCGCGTCGCTCCGGTGAAGGCCCCCTTCTCGTGGCCGAAGAGTTCGGCCTCCAGGAGATTCTCGGGCAGGGCGGCGCAATTGACGGCCACGAAAGGGGCATCCGGATTCGGCCCCGCGTTGTGCAGGGCATGGGCGACGAATTCCTTGCCCGCACCGGACTCGCCGGTGATCAGCACGGTGGTCGCACGGGCGGCCACGCGTGGCAGCATCGCCGCCATGCGCTGCATCGGCAGTGACTTGCCCAGGGAAAGATCCGCTGCCGCAGAAACGGCATCAGCCGTTTGCATCCGCGGGTCTTCCTCGGCGCACAGTCCGCGGATCTGCCCGATCAGCGCGTCGAGGTCGAAGGGCTTGGTGATGTAGTCGGCCGCCCCCCGCTTGAGCAGGTCCACTGCGGTTTCCACCGCGCCATACCCGGTGATGAACAGGGTTCGCGGGGTCTCCTGGGCGAGGGTCTCCTGGAGTTGCGCAAACAGGGCGTCGCCCGTCAGGTCGGGCAGGCGGATATCGCTCACCATCAGGTGAAAGTGACGGTCGCCTTCGAGTGTCTCCCGGGCCGCGCCGGCGGTCTGGCACCAGGTGACTTCGAAGCCTTCCAGTTCGAAGCGGTCGTACAGCGATTCCCCCATGATGGGATCGTCCTCGACCAGCAGGATGCGGCAGGAAGATGTGGTCATGAGCGTTCCGAACGGTTGTCAGTGGGCGGCAGCGCGGGCTCCAGGGCCTCGGCCCGGGGAAGCCGGACTCGGAATTCGGTCCAGCCGGGCCGACTGTCGACGTCGATCGTCCCCTTGAGCTGGGTGGTGATCTGCCAGGTCATCCAGAGTCCGATGCCGCGTCCCGCGGCGGCTTCGCGCGGTTCGCCCCCCGGCGGGGCATCGGGTTCGAACAGGCGGGCGACCCGGTCTTCCGGGATGTGCTGGCCGGTATTGCCGATCTGCAGTTTCAGGGCATCGTCATCGTACCGGATGCGGCACTCGATCCGCCCGCCGTTTTCCACGGCCTGGGTGGCGTTGAGCAGCAGGTTGATGAGGATCTGCCGCACCAGCGCGGCGGGCAGGGGGATTGTTTCGCGCAGATCGTCATGCCAGTCGAGGCGCGCCTTCCTGCGCTGGATGTTCGGCTGGATCAGCGTGCGCACGTCCTGCAGGTCGGTGGGCGCCAGTGGCTGGCGTTCCGGACGTGCCTCGACCAGCAGCGCGGAGACGGTGTCGCGGATCTGCAGCAGCCCGCGTTCCAGCAGGTCCAGGGTGCGTGCTGTGCGGGCGTCGGTGTCACCGTGGCGTTTCTGCGTGCTGATGGCGTTGAGCATGCCGCCCAGCGGATTGTTGATTTCGTGGGCGATGCCGCCGGTGAGCCGACCGACGGCCGCCAGACGTTCCGAGGCCATGACCTGCTGCTCCAGGAGCTCCTTCTGGCGCAGTTCGGCGAGCATCTCGCGCAGGCGGCGGGAGAGCTGTCCGATCTCGTCGTTCGACTCCTGCAGCCGGCATTCCGGTTCTTCAGGGATGCGGTCACCGACGCGTTTCATGCAGTCGGCGAGGGTGGTCAGCGGGCGGGCCATGCGCCGCCCCCACCACCAGCTCAGTGGCAGGAGGGCCAGCAGGACCAGCAGGGTCACCGTCGCCGCGCGTTCCACCATCCCCACGAAGCGCGGCCAGTGAATGTCCCGCGGATAGCGCAGGATCAGGGTGCCCATCATGACCCCGTCGGCCATGACCGGCTGGAGCATGAAATAGTGTTCTTCCCCGACCAGACGTCGTGGAGCGGGCGGGGTGGCATCCGATGTTTGCGGGCGGCTGAACATGTCCTCGATGGCTTGCGCCACCGGGGTCGGGGATGCGCCGGCCTCCTCCACCGAGGCGAGCATGCGGGTTTCCCCGGGCTGGCTGGAGACGAAGATGCGTTGCCGGTCGTCCACCAGCAACAGCTTGTCCGCGCCGTTGTCGCCCGCGACCAGGGGTGCGCGGATGATCTCGTAGGCGCGCCAGACGTCGTCGTTGCGCATCGGCTCGACCAGGGTCTCGCTCAGTACGCCACCGAGGATCTCGGCATTGTTGAACAGATCCTGGCGGAGCTCGTCATAGACTCGGGTCACGATCGCGCTGGTCAGCGCGATGGCCGTCACCAGCATCAGGGCCGTCGCCCGGGCCGGGATCTTGTAGCGCAGACTGAGGTTGGCCGGCGAGGGCCATTCAGATAGCCATTTCATCGGCGATCCGGCGCACGCTGTCGTAGAGCTCGGGACTCGTGGGGTCGAACCCGTCGAGCCCCAGGGCCGCAAGGATCCCGCGCCCCTCGTCGTGATCGGACATCGAGTCCAGCACCTCGCGACAGTGCCGGGCGTCCTCCTCGGGAAAGGCGTCACGCGCGACGATCGGCGGGAAACCGTGGTAACGCGAGCGCGAGACGATCCGGGTACGCGCGACCACCGCGGGTTCGTGTTGCTTCAGCATGTCCCAGACATAGCCATCCACGGCGGCTCCGTCCACCAGGCGTTCGGCCACGGCCTTGATGGCGTTGCGATGGGTCCACGACATGATCGTACGGGCAAAGTAGCCATCCGGATCCGCGCCGGTGGCGAAGATCGCATGACGGGGAAGGTGGTAGCCGGACAGCGAGTCCGGGTCGCTGTAGGCAAAGAAGCGGCCCTGCAGATCGGTGATGGTGTGGGTGTCCTGATCGGAGTCAGGAACAATCAGGTACGAACGGTAGAGGGGCCGTCCGTCGTAAACCGGGGTGACCAGCAGCCGTAACCGCTCTTCCTCGAGCACATAGGGGTAGCTGCACAGCCAGGCGACGTCGAGGTCACCCAGGCGCAGCAGCTCCATGACCTCGGCATAACTCCCCCGCTGGATAAAGCGCACCGGCCTGAGCAGTCGCTGTTCCAGGAAGTGCCGCCAGCGCCGCAGCAGCGCTTCGCGGTGGTCGAGAAAGACCGGCGTAAGACCGAAACGCAGCACGCGGGTTTCCGGACCGTCGGCCAGCAGCTTTCCGGCCGGCGCCGCCAGCGCCATTCCGAGAAAACCGCGTCGATTCAATATTCCCTCCAGCCGAACTCGCGGCGCGCCCCTTGGGAAACACTATTGATCAGTGTTTCCCCTGGTGAACGTTCGTGAACATTCTGTAACGTGGTGAACAGACTGTACACCGGTAAACGGGGCGGCCGGAACGGTCGTCGGTTCGAGTTTCAGTCCTTGATGGCCAGGACCGTCGCACGGATACGCAGCGGATGGCCGGCCAGCGGGTGGTTGCCGTCGAGCAGTGCGCCGCGCTCGGTCAGTTCCACCACCCGCAGCTGCCATGCACGCCGGCCCGACTCGTCTCCGGTGTACAGTGGCAGTCCGGGTTCCAGGCGTACGTCGGCGGGCAGGTTGTCGCGCACCGCCTCGAAAACCAGTTCCGGACGGCGTTCGCCGAAGGCGCGGGCCGCGGGGATTTCCAGCTCTTCCGGCTGTCCCGTCGCCAGGCCGAGCACGGCTTCGTCGAGCCCCGGCAGCGGGGGTGTTTCGGCCCCGATGCGAAGGCGGATTTCGTGTTCGTCCGCATCCAGTCCGGCAGTATTCAGAGGCAGTTCACCCTCGGGTCGGATACTGTAGCGAAGGTGAACGTGATCACCGTTGCGCACGCAGCGATCGGAGGCTTCGTGATTCGGCGGCATAGGGTGTCCCGTTCAGGAAATAAAAGGGTCAGGGCCCGCACGGGGCGGGCCGCCTGACAAGGCCCACAGGAGGAGCACGCTTCACCGGCTCCGGAAGCAAGACTCGGACCATGTTGAAATACGGCTATTATTCAATGGCTTGGGGTTTTCCTGTCGGCTGTCGATTACCGCGGGGTAACATCGCCCGCGGTTCGATGGCGCCGGAGGTTACACTCCGGTAACGGATTCACCGTACGCCAGGATCCCTTGTCCCTGACAGGCATGAGGGAAGAGACCGGCCCGAACCGGCGTCCTGTCAGGGTGGGGCCCGGACGAACCGGGCTGGACCGAATTCCGCAAAGAACTGGGGAGAACGATTGATGACGATGAACAGATGGCTCGTGACGGGGTGCCTTTCCCTCGCGATGGCCACCACGGCGGCCGCCGGGGTGGAGATCCCGGCGGACAGTGAACGCCTGAGTGATGCGCGCACCTCCGATCTCGAACGGGTGGACGCGCTGCAGCCCGTGCGCGTGGCCGAAGATATCTACGCAATCATTGGTTCCGTGGAGAACCGCACCTACGAGAACGAGGCCCTGAACGTGAATCTGGGCTTCGTGGTCACCGAAGAAGGCGTGGTGCTGATCGATTCCGGCCCCTCCCGGCGTTTCGGCGGGCTTCTGGAAGAGGCGGTGTCCGAAGTGACCGAAAAACCCGTGACGCACGTGATCGGGATCGGCGCCCAGGACCACCGCTGGCTGGCCAATGGCTATTTCGAGGAGCAGGGTGCGGAGCTGATCGCGCTGGAACGGACGGTCGCGACCCGACTGGACTTTGCCGACCGTCATATGGACCGGCTCTCGGGCGTGCTGGATGATCGGTTCGAGGGTAGCGAGCCGGTGGTGACCGATGCGCCGCTGGAAGGCGACCGGCAGGTGCTGGAGATCGGTGGTACCGAATTCCATCTGGAATACTGGGCGGATGCCCACTTCCCGGGTGACGCGGTGCTGTATCTGCCCGCAACCGACGTTCTGTTCTCCGGCGACCTGGTCTACGTCGACCGTATCCTCGGTATCCATCCGTGGAGTGACCCCGTGCAGTGGGTGGAAGCCCTCGATCAGCTGGAAGAGCGCGCCCCGGCCGCCGTGGTACCGGGGCACGGCGACGTGGCCGACATGGCGCGGGTGAAGGCCGACACGATCGATTACATGCGCTACATCACCGAGGGTTCGGCCCGGCACATCGAGGACTGGTCCAGCCTGGACGAAGCCGTGAACGATCTGGCGGATGCTCCGCAGTTCGAACATCTGCTCCATTTTGATCAGTGGCACCGGACGAACGTGAACCGGACGTATCTTTTCATGGAGTGACGGCGGCCCCGCTTCGCCCGACAGAGGCCCCGGTACCGGAAACGGTGCCGGGGCTTTTTTGTGTGCTTTCGTTGAACGCTCCCGGCGTCACCGTGAGGTAACCGGCGTCCGGCCGCTCGTGTACGCCCTCGTCACCGTGCAGTAACGCCGGGCGAAAGGAAAAGATCGCATGGCGCGCCATGGAGGCATTTCGGGAACACGGCATGTCCCTTGCTTCCGATCGGGTGATTGGTGGCCCCCGGGGCCCTGACTTTCCGAGCCGGAGCGTTCATGTCATCAGCCGATACCGCCGAAATCCGGTTTCGCCGGTTGCACCCGGATATCTCCGAACTGGCCTTTCTGGCCGAGGACTGCCTGCCGGCGCGTTCGCCGCTGTCGCGCTGCGATGACTGCGCGCGCGCCTGCCCGGTGGATGTCCTGACGGCGGTCAAGGGGAAGCTGGAGCTGAGCGATGGCTGTCTGCGCTGCGGACGTTGTGCTGCCGCCTGTCCCACCGGTGCCCTGCGCGCGGCGGATTTCCCGCGCACCGAGGCCATGCAGGAGATGCCCCCGGCCCGCGACGAACCCCTGTATGTGGACTGCTGGCGGGTGCCGGAGGAGGTATCTCCGGAAGGGGCCCTGCGCGTGCCCTGTACCGGCGGACTCGACGCGGGGGCGGTGGCCGAGCTGACGAGTCTGCGTGATGGCCCGGTGGTGGTGCTGGATCGTGGCTGGTGCGAACGGTGTCCCGCCGGGGGGTGTGCCCGCCCGGCGCAGACCGCCCTGGAAACCGCGGCCGCGGCCCTCGACGCCGCGGAGGCGATGGAATCGCTGCTGCCGCGGTTCGAGGCGCGCGGGTTGCCGCGCGAACGGGCACGGGGCGACGGCCCGCCGGCGCGTTCGGCCATGACTGCCGTGAGCCGTCGCGGCCTGTTCCGGCGCATGGCCGGGGAGGTCGCCGGAGCGCTGGACGACACACCCATGGAGGCCGAAGGCGAGGGCCCGTCGCGCCCGTTGCGCGATCGCATCCCCGCGCCCCCGCGACAGCGCATGGTGCGCGCGCTCGAGCGTTTCGATGAAACGCTCCCGGCCAGCCAGCGCCCCGGACTGAACGTGGATCAGGACGCCTGCTGTAACCAACGGGTGTGCGCCTCGCTGTGTCCCACCGGGGCGCTGGAGGCCTTCGATGCCGAGGGCGGGAGTGGACTGCACTTCCGTCCGGAGGAGTGCATCGGTTGCGAATTGTGCGTGCGCGTATGTCCCGAGCGCGCGCTCACCTCGTACCCCGAAGGGGGGCAGTCGGGAGAACTGACCCGGCATGCATTCCGCCGTTGTCCGGAATGCCGGAGACCGTTCGCGGGCGGCGAAGGACGTTTCTGTCCGTCCTGCGACAAGAAATACGGCCTGCTCGCGGGGGGTGGTTACGAGCTGCTCTTCGGGCAGGCCCCCGATTCCCGGGCGCCCGATGGCTGCGGTGCCCGGGTACAACAGGCGAGTCGCGATGCGGCCAGCGCCGATGCGAAGACGAGAGGGAGTGAGAGTCCGATATGAAGAATATCCTCGAGAGCATGTTCACGCGGAGGCGGTTTCTGCAGACCTCCGGGGCAACCGGGGCCGCGGCGTTCGGCGCCGCCGGCATGGCCAAGCTGACCGGCTTTTCCGCGGCCGGGGCGGGCGGGGCTGCACCGTCGAATGCGGCCGCGGCCTCCAACGGCAGCTGGAAGGACCTGCAGATGACCAAGAACATCTGCCACCAGTGTCCGGCCCGCTGCGGCATCAATGTCTACACCCATGAAGACCCGTCCACCGGTAATCGGCGGGTGACGAGCATCTACGGCGACCCGGGCAATCCGATCGCCAACGGCAAGCTGTGCCCGAAGGGGCATCTGGGAACGTACTTCCTCTACGACCCGGACCGCTTCAAGCAGCCCATGCGCCGGACCAACCCGAACAAGGGTCGGGACGAGGATCCGGGATGGGAGCCCATCTCCTGGGACGAGGCCTACGACGAGATCGCCGGGCGGATCAACGAACTGCGCGAGAATGGCGAGGCTCACAAGATTGCGCATCTGTACGGTCGCGGCTGGGGGCCCTCGGACGCGGGCCTGTATGGCGACTGGGGCAAGCTGGTGGGCACCCCCAACGCGGCCATTGGTCATGCCTCCATCTGCGCGGAAGGTTCCAAACACGCCAAGGGCGCACTGGAAGGCAACGTGTCGTACAACTCCTACGACTACAAGAACACCAACTACCTGCTGATCTTCGGCGCGGGCTTTCTCGAGGCCTTCCGCCCGTACAACTACCTGATGCAGGTCTGGGGTCACATGCGCACCAAGAGCCCGAAGACCCGGGTCACCACGGTGGACGTGCGCATGAACCCCACCATGGCGGCATCGGACCGCTACCTGATGACCAAACCCGGCACCGACGGGGCCCTGGCCCTGGCCATGGCCCACGTGATCCTCACCGAAGGGCTGTGGGATCGCGAGTTCGTGGGGGACTTCGACGACGGCGAGAACCGCTTCTCCACCGGCTCCACCGTGGACGCGGAGCGCTTCGAGGAGGTCTGGACCCGGGGGCTCGCCGACTGGTGGAACGCCGAGCTCAAGGACCGCACGCCGGAATGGGCGGCCGGGATCACTGGCGTTGACGCGGACGACATCCGCCGGACGGCGGTGGAATTCGGTTCCACGCGCCCGGCCATGGCGATCTTCGAGCGCGGCCCCACCGCGCACACCAACGGGGTCTATAACGGCATGGCGATCCATGCGCTGAACGCGCTGTCGGGCTCGATGTTCGCCGAGGGCGGGCTGTTCTACCAGATGGGCCCGTCCTATGCTTCCGGGCCGGCCGATGCGGACGACTACCGCGACGGGATCTCGCGGACCATGGAAGGCCGCTATCCGCGCATCGACATGGCCGGCACCGAGCGCTGGCCGTTCGCCGGGACCATGATGCAGGAGGTCGCGAAGAACCATAACGCCGGCGACCCCTACAAGCTGAAGATGGCGATGTTCTACACCACCAATCCCATCTGGACCGCACCGGATGCGCCGGAGTGGGAAAAGATGATGAGCGAGATCTTCGTGGTGGACACCTCGCCGTATCCCGGCGAGACCGCGAAGTTCGCCGACATCGTGCTGCCCGAATCGACCTACCTCGAGCGCCTGCAGGACTCGCCGACCTATCCGTTCGAGGGCTGGCCGATGACCGCGCTGCGCGTGCCGGCGGTGGAGCCGATCTACGACACCACCGAGTTCGGCAACATGATGATCGAGATCGGCAAGCGGATTAAGGGGCCCACCAGCGACTACTACCGTCAGGTGGATAACGTCGAGAACCTGCTGAAGCACCTTGCCCGCGGATTCGAGGATGATCCCGGCGACAACGGCGTCGACGGCTGGGAGGCCTGGAAAGAGCAGGGGGTCTGGTACAAGAAGCCCTACCACTGGAAGCAGCACCGTGGCGTGTTCTACGAGTGGGATGGCGAGGGCTACAACATCGAGATGACCGAGGAAGAGGTCAGGGAAAAGCTCATGCCCACCGAATCGGGCAAGTTCGAGTTCGATTCCTCCTACCTGCGCGCTGAGGTCGACTACATCACCCAGCATCTGAACGTGAGCCGGGACCGGGTCGGTTTCCCGCAGTGGCTGGATCCGGAATACACGGGCGGCAATCGGGACCTGCACTTCGTCACGCCCAAGACCCCGATGACCGCCGAGGGTCGCAGCGGGAATATCCCGCAGGCCACGGCCCTGATGCAGCCCAGCGTTGGCGGCAACGATCGCTGTTACGTGGAGATGCACCCGCAGACGGCGCGCGAGCGCGGCATCAAGGACGGCGACCGGGTCCGGATCACGGCGGATCTCGGCAGTATCGAGGCCTACGTGCGCCTGATGCCGCAGAACCGTCCGGACACCATCATCCTGCCCTACGAGCACGGGCACTGGGCCCAGGGGCGCTGGGCCGAGGCCCAGGAGCGTGCCACCGCACCGGGTAACCCCAACGAAATGACCGAAAACGTCTCGGACCCGATCTCGGGCCTGGCGGCCTATTACACCGGCCGGGTCGATGTCGAGCGCGTCTGAGCGCGCGGTCCGGAACGCAAGAGGAGACTAGAGAATGGCGAAATGGGGAATGGTCATTGACCTCGATAAATGTACGGGCTGCCAGGCCTGTACCACGGCCTGTGACATGGAGAACGACACCCTGCCGGGCGAGAGCTGGCAGGACGTTCTGTACTACACCGAAGGGGAGTATCCCAGTGGTCAGATGAAGTGGCTGCCACGGCCCTGCATGCAGTGCGAGGACCCGTCCTGCGTGCATGTCTGCCCGACCCGGGCCACCTACAAGGACCACGATGCGGGCGGCATCGTGTTCATCGACTGGGACAAGTGCATCGGCTGCAAGTACTGCATGATCGCCTGCCCCTACGGCGTGCGGTTCTTCGCGGATGAAAAGCCGCTGGTGGAGCCGGATCTCAAGGAGGTCTTTGCCGGCAGCGGCGGGCAGCTGTGGGATCCGCCGGGGCAGAGCCCGGATACCGACTATCGCCGTGGCATCGGCGTGCAGCCCAAGGGCGTCGTGTCCAAGTGCACCTTCTGCTACCACCGCGTGAAGGAAGCCCCCGAAGGGGTCCCGGACCTCGACGAGGATGATCCCGAGCTGGTCGATTACGTTCCGGCCTGTGTGCGGACCTGCCCGCCCAAGGCCCGGTTCTTCGGCGACCTCGACAATCCCGCCAGCAATGTCAACAAGCTGATCGGGAACAAGAACGGCATTCGCCTGAAGGACCACACCGGCAACCGCCCGCAGGTCTACTACCTCGGCGCCGGCGCGGGCATTCCCGCGTTCCAGCCCAAGTCGTAAGGGAGACGATTCATGACTGCGCAAGACAACCAATCGGGCAATCCGGCGCTGTTCACGCCGATGCTCTACGTCGGAGCGGCGATCGCGATCATCGCGTTCGTCTTTTCCGGCTTCATGCTGATGACCCAGGGTCACGCCGCGTTCAACATGGATGCGAACGTGGCGTGGGGTCTGCCCATTTCCACCTACGTGTACTTCGCCCTGATGTCCTCGGGGCTCACGCTGCTGGCCGCGCTGGCCATGGTGTTCGGGTTCAAGCAGTACTACCCGCTGGTGAAGCGGGCCATCTGGCTGGCGATCATCACCCTGGTCGCCGGGCTTGCGGTGCTGGCCATGGAGATCGGTCACACCTTCCGCATGCTGTGGGCCATCCCGCTGAACCTGCAGGTCGAGTCGGCCATGTTCTGGATGGGCGTGTTCTATCTGGCGGATCTGATCTTCCTGCTGTGGAAGTTCCAGCGCATGGAACGCGGCGACTGGAGCAGCAAGCTCAGCCGTCAGGTCGGAATCGCGGGTTTCATCGCCGTGGTGCTGGCCGCCGGGACGCTGGCGCTGGTGTTCGGCATGATGAGCATGCGTCCGTTCTGGTACGACCCGACCCTGCCGGTGTGGTTCTACGCCACCGCAGCGCTGACCGGTGTCGCCGCGCTGGTGTTCTTCACCTACCTGAGCTACGGCATGAATACCGAACGCATGCCGAAGGCGCTGCGCATGGACATGGAAGGCCCGCTGCCGCGGCTGTTCCTGATCCTGCTGTTCATCACCCTGGTGATGTTCCTGGCGCGTCTGACCACCGGGCTGTATGCCAATGCGACCGAAGTGAACGTCGTGTGGGCGGACTACCTGCTGGCTTCGGGCTGGTTCCATCTCGGCGTGTGGGGCGGCATCCTGCTGCCGTTCGTGCTGTTGCTGGCACGCGGCCTGCGCCAGTCGCCGGCGATCCAGATGCTGGCCGCCGTGCTGGTGCTGGTGGGCATGTTCATCGAGCGCCTGTACTTCGTGGTTGGCGGTCAGGTGGTCCCGCTGTTCAAGGGCACCTGGGAGCGTGACCTGGTGGCCTACGTGCCGTCGCCGACGGAATGGGTGCTGACCGTCATGGGTATCGCCCTGGTCTTCGCCCTGTATGCCCTGGGCGAGCGGCTGTTCAACCTGAGCGACATGCCGCAGGCAGAGCCGGGCGAGGCCGAAGCCGAACCCGAAGCCACGGCCGAAGCACGCTCTTGAGAGGCCGGCCATCCGCGTGAATGTGGCACGGCCACAGGGACGGGCCGGGGTACGCCTCCGGCCCGTTTTTGTATACAAGGAGCGAAAATGAACCTTGAAGCAACGCAAACCGAAACCGATTTCCTGGTCCCCTTCGGCGAGACCCTGCTCTGCCTCGGGCAGGCGTTCCTGACGCCGAAGGAATCCGAGCGGGCGAATGCCCTGCGGGACGACCTGGTTCCGGATCTCGAAGCCCTGCGGCAAGCGACCGGAGTCCCCGCAGCCGGGGCACTGGACGCCCTGGCGTCGGCACTGCGGTCCACCGCGGACGCCGAGGGCGGCCTGCTGCGCGTCTACAGCCGACTGTTCCTGGCTCCTCCGTTTCCGGCTCCTCTGAATGCCGGCATCCAGCTCGACGGGGCCCTGATGGGGCAGAGCACGGTGGAGATGGAACGTTTTTACCAGCGCCACGGCCTGACCCGGGACCGCGAATTCCGCGATCTTCCGGATCACCTGGCCCTGCAACTCCAGTTCGTCGCTTTCCTGCACGCGAAGGCCGCGGAGACGGAGGACCGGGAGGAATGCGCCGCGATCGCCGGTGATGCGCGCTATTTCGTGCGTCAGCTGATGCTGTCGTGGTTCCCCGGATGGCTGGAACAGCTGGACGAGGCGGTAACGCACCTCCCGACCGCGGAAGCCTGGCGCCAGCTGGGGCGGGTGACCCGCGACGTGCTGGAGGCCGACGTGGTCTACCTGGAGGCCCTGGCTCCCGAAGTGCACGCCGAAACCGCCGCCAGGCCGTCGCTGGAAGAGGCACTGGACGCGCGCATGGCGCCCGAGCGCTCGCTGGAGGCCCCGGCCGCCTGCCGGGTGTGCGGCAAGGAATTCGCCATGGGCCGCGACATGGTGTTCATGCTGCAGCAGCTGCAGGCGCGCGGGCTGGAGACCGAACACCTGGAGGCCTGTCCGGATTGTCGTGCCGGCGAGATGGGACTGTCGGAAACCACGGTGGAACTGCCGGCGGCGGTGAGCAAGCATGTCTGACCCGTCCGGGAGCGTAAATCGGGGCCTGGTCGACCGGCACGGGAGGCGCATCGAATACGTACGCGTGTCGGTCACCGACCGCTGCGACCTGCGCTGCTTTTACTGCATGCCGGAGGGCTTTCGCGACTTCGAAGTGCCCGAGCACTGGCTGACCTTCGACGAGATCGAGCGGGTGATGGCGGCCTTCGGGCGCCTTGGCACCCGGCGGGTGCGCCTGACCGGCGGCGAACCGCTGGTGCGTCACGGCCTCCCGGATCTGGCGGCGCGGCTGAACGCCCTGCCGGGCATCGACGACATCTCGCTGTCCACCAATGCGGTGCGTCTGGCGAAGCACGCCGACGCGCTGGCCGCGGGCGGGGTCGGGCGCATCAACGTGAGCCTGGACACCCTGCGCGCGGAGGTCTTCAAGGACGTGACCGGCGGCAAGCTGGAGAAGGTGATCGACGGGCTGATGGCGGCGAAGCGCGCCGGGCTGGACCCGATCAAGATCAACATGGTGGTGATGGGCGGCATCAACGATACTGAGGTCGGCGACATGGTCGACTTCTGCATCGAGCACGGTTTCACCCTGCGTTTCATCGAGACCATGCCGGTGGGCGACACCGGGCGCGCGGCAAACGAAGGCCACTACGTGAACCTGCAGGACGTGCGCCGCGACCTGGAGCAG
>NZ_ATUL01000034.1:0-19307 GCF_000420185.1 Thioalkalivibrio sp. ALR17-21
TAACCGCCGCCGTAGCCACCACCGGCAGCAGCGGCACCGCCGGCGCCACCGCCGCCGCGTCCACCGACCAGCTGCATGTCACTGGCGACGATCTCGGTGGTATAGCGATCCTGACCGTCCTGCCCCTGCCACTTGCGGGTCTGGATCCGGCCCTCGATGTACACCTGGGAGCCCTTGGACAGATACTGCGCGGCGATGTCGGCCAGACGACCGAACATTACGACCCGGTGCCATTCGGTGTTTTCGCGCCGTTCCCCGCTCTGCTTGTCGGTCCACTGCTCCGTGGTGGCCACGCGGAAGTTGGTGACGGTCGCCCCGCCGGGCGTTTCGCGCTTTTCGGGGTCGGCACCGAGGTTGCCGAGAATGATCGCCTTGTTGACTCCGCGGGCCATGGGAACTCCTTGTGTCGGGCACGGGTTAATCGAGCCGATAGTGTAGCAGGCGCTGACGGGCGCAACAGAACCCGCCCGCGTGACGCGGATCGCCCGCCGGAGTGCGAGCCGGTCACCGGGCCGGCCCCCGCTCCAGGCAGGCTTGCAGAGCTCCCTCCTCCTGTAGCTCCGGCCGCAGGCGCAGATAAACCGAACCCGCATCCGGTGACAGCACGACCTCCGCGACGCCGGGGCAGGCGCGCAGTTCATCCAGCAAACGCACCGGATACCCCTCCCAGACCGCGGGCACCGCAAGGGTCCGGGTAACGAGGTGCTCCGGGGTGCGTCCGCGGGCCAGCAGGAGCCACGTCATCAGCGCGGGCACGCTGGCCAGCAGCACCGCCACCGGCCCGGCGAGGCCCAGCAACGCCCCGCCCAGAGCACCACCGGCAAAGATGCCGAGGAACTGGGCGGTCGCGAAGCCACCCATCGCGGTCCCCTTGTGAGCCAGCGGCGCGGCGCGCGAAACCATCGCGGGCAGGCCTGCCTCCAGCAGATTGAAGGCGGCAAAAAAGCCGACCATCAACAGCGCGAGCACCCAGACATCGCCGCCCAGATGGAAGACCAGCCCCAGGGCTGCCTGAACAACCACCAGCAATCCGATGGCCACCAGCAGCACCCCGTGCATGCGCCGGCGGCGCTCGCCCAGAATCACCCCGGGCAGCATCAGCGCGAAACCGGTCAACAGCACTGGCAGGTAGAAGGCCCAGTGGTCGGCGGGTGCCAGCCCGGCCCCGTCGACCAGGAACGTCGGCAGCACCAGGAAGTTCGCCGCCAGGACCAGGTGCAGGATGAAGATCCCCGCATTCATCCGCGCGAGATCGGGGTCCGCCAGGACCCGGGGCAGGGCCGCCCACTGCGGAACCATGTCCGGGTGCTGACGCAGCCGCCCCGGCGAGGGCACCCACACCAGGAGGATCACCAGCGCCAGCACACCCAGTCCCGCCGCGACCAGAAAGATGCCCGAGAGCCCGATGCCCCGGTCCAGAACCGGCCCCAGCGCCATGGACACGGTGAACGTAAGGCCGATCGTCAGGCCGATCACCGCCAGTGCCCGCGTGCGCCTCTCCTCCGTCACCAGGTCTGCGGTCAGCGCCAGCACGACGGCAGCCACCGCACCGGCCCCCTGCAGCGCCCGCCCAAGGATGATCCCGTGAATGTCCTCGGCGAACCCCGCCACCAGAGAGCCCAGCACGAACAGCCCCAGCCCCGCGGCGATCAGCGGCTTGCGGCCGAGCCGGTCGGAGAGCAAGCCGAACGGAATCTGCAGGGCCGCCTGGGTCAGGCCGTAAATCCCCAGCGCCAGCCCGGCGAGCAGCGGCGTGGCACCGGGGATATCGTCAGCGTGCAGCATGAACACCGGCAGGATCAGGAACAGGCCGGCCATGCGCACTCCATAAATGGCCGCCAGCCCGGTGGTGGCTCGCAACTCGCGGGCATTCATGTGGTCAGGACTCCTGAATGGCACGCCGGTGAATGAACGGAGGCGAAAGTCTATCGCACCCGGCGGGCCGTGACCGGGTGTTACCATGGCCGGCTGGCAGCCGCCGGCTGCCGTTCCCCAACGACTCCGGAGTATCCGTCACCCCATGATGCAGAACATCCAGATCCGTGGCGCCCGCACCCACAACCTCAAGGACCTGCACATCGAACTGCCGCGCGAGCGGCTGATCGTGATCACCGGAGTCTCGGGGTCGGGCAAGTCGTCGCTGGCCTTCGACACCCTGTTCGCCGAAGGCCAGCGACGCTACGTCGAGAGCCTGTCGACCTACGCGCGGCAGTTCCTGTCGATGATGGAAAAACCGGATGTCGACCAGATCGACGGTCTGTCCCCGGCCATCTCCATCGAGCAGAAAAGCACCTCCCACAACCCGCGCTCGACCGTCGGCACCATCACCGAGATCTATGACTACCTGCGCCTGCTGTTCGCCCGCGCCGGCGAGCCGCGCTGTCCGGATCACGGCGAGACCCTGGCCGCACAGACCATCTCGCAGATGGTCGACCAGGTACTGGAGATGCCCGAAGGCGAAAAGCTGATGCTGCTGGCGCCGGTGGTGCGCGACCGCAAGGGCGAACACCACAAGCTGCTGGAATCCATGCGTGCCCACGGGTATCTGCGTGCGCGCATCAACGGCGAGATCCACGAACTGGACGCCCTGCCCGAGCTGGACCCCAAACGCAAGCACAATATCGAGATCGTCATCGACCGCTTCAAGGTCCGCGAGGACCTGCGGCAGCGCCTGGCCGAATCCTTCGAGACCGCGACCGAGCTGGCCGACGGCCTGGCGCTGGTCGCCTGGATGGACGAGCCGGAACGCGAGCCGATGACCTTCTCGGCCCGCTTCGCCTGCCCGGTGTGCGGCTATGCGCTGCGCGAACTGGAACCGCGCCTGTTCTCCTTCAACAATCCCGCCGGTGCCTGCCCCACCTGTGATGGCCTGGGCGTGCACCAGTATTTCGACCCCGAGCGTGTGGTCGCCCAGCCCGAGGTCAGCCTGGCCGGGGGCGCGGTAAGGGGGTGGGATCGCCGCAACGCCTGGTACTTCAGCCTCCTGAACAGCCTGGCACGCCACTACGGCTTCGATGTGGAGACGCCGTGGAAGGACCTGCCGGCGGAGGTCCGGGCCGTGATCCTGCACGGCTCCGGCACCGAGGAGATCCCCCTGAGCACCCCGGCCGCGAACGGGCGCCTGCGCACCGACCACCGGGTCTTCGAGGGCATCATCCCCAACCTCGAACGCCGTTACCGCGAGACCGATTCGGCAGCCGTGCGCGAGGAACTGGGTCGCTATCTCAACGAGCAGCCCTGCCCCTCCTGCCATGGCACCCGTCTCAATGCCGCCGCGCGCAACGTGTTCGTCAAGGGCCACACCCTGCCGGAGGTCACGCACATGAGCGTCGCCGGCGCCCAGGCCTTCTTCGACGACCTCGAGCTGCCGGGGCGCTTCGCACGCATCGCGGAAAAGATCGTCCGCGAGATCGCCGCGCGGCTCGGTTTCCTGGTGGATGTGGGCCTGGACTACCTGACGCTGGACCGTTCCGCCGAAACCCTCTCCGGCGGCGAGGCCCAGCGCATCCGCCTGGCGTCACAGATCGGCTCGGCACTGGTCGGCGTGATGTACATCCTCGACGAACCCTCCATCGGCCTGCACCAGCGGGACAACGCGCGCCTGCTCAACACCCTGGCCAGCCTGCGCGACCTCGGCAACACGGTCATCGTGGTGGAACATGACGAGGACGCCATCCGCGAAGCCGATCATGTCCTCGACATCGGACCCGGGGCCGGCCGCCATGGCGGTGAAGTCGTGGCCGCGGGCACACCGGCCGAGATCGCCGCCAGCGAAGGCTCCCTGACCGGCGCCTACCTCTCGGGGCGGCGCAGTATCGCGATCCCCGACCAGCGCCACGCCGCCGATCCGGACCATACACTCCGGGTTCGCGGTGCGCGCGGCAACAATCTGCGCGGCGGCGACTTTGAATTCCCACTGGGGCTGTTCACCTGCGTGACCGGTGTCTCCGGCTCCGGCAAGTCCACCCTGGTCAACGCCACCCTGTATCCCGCCGCCGCCAACACCCTGCACAACGCGCGGCATCCGGTCGCCGACCACGACCGCATCGAAGGGCTCGAGCGGATCGACAAGGTGGTCGACATCGACCAGAGCCCGATCGGCCGCACGCCAAGATCCAACCCCGCGACCTACACCGGCCTGTTCACCCCCATCCGGGAGCTGTTCGCCGCCACCGCTGAGGCCCGCTCACGCGGCTACAAGCCCGGCCGCTTTTCCTTCAACGTGCGCGGCGGGCGCTGCGAGGCCTGCCAGGGTGATGGCGTCATCAAGGTCGAGATGCACTTCCTCCCGGACGTCTACGTGCCCTGCGACGTGTGCCGCGGCCAGCGCTACAACCGCGAGACCCTCGAGGTTCGTTACAAGGGAAAGAACATCCACGAGGTCCTCGAGATGACCGTCGAAGAGGCGCTGGACTTCTTCCAGCCGGTACCCGTCATCCATCGCAAGCTCGAAATGCTGATGGAGGTCGGGCTTTCCTACATCCAGCTCGGGCAGAACGCCACCACCCTCTCCGGCGGCGAAGCCCAGCGCATCAAGCTCGCCCGCGAACTGTCCAAACGCGACACCGGCAAGACCCTCTACATCCTCGACGAACCGACTACGGGTCTCCACTTCGAGGATATCGCCCAGCTGCTTCGCGTCCTGCATCGTCTGCGCGACCACGGCAACACCATCGTGGTCATCGAACACAACCTCGACGTCATCAAGACGGCCGACTGGCTGGTCGACATCGGACCCGAGGGCGGCAGCGGGGGCGGGCAGCTGATCGTCGCCGGAACACCCGAAACCGTCGCGGCCACCCCCGCCAGCCATACCGGCCACTTCCTCGGCCCGATGCTCACCCCCTGGCCCGCCAGCGAGAATGCCTCTGCCTGACGCGCCCGGCGCAAACTCGACCCGCCCGCACTGTTACCCCACGGGCCAGACCACGATCCCCAAACGAAAAAGGCCGCCCCGAAGGGCGGCCTCATCTCACAGCGGCAACCGACCTGGCGTCAGGCCGCCTCTTCCTCGTCAGGCATCGGACGGTCCACCAGCTCCACGTAGGCCATCGGCGCGTTGTCCCCCGCGCGGAAGCCGCACTTGAGGATGCGAAGATACCCACCCGGACGTTCCTGATAACGCGGACCAAGCTGGGAAAACAGCTTGCCTACGGTTTCCTTGTCCCGCAGCCGGGAGAACGCCTCGCGCCGTGCATGCACGCTGTCATTCTTCGACAGGGTGATCAACGGCTCGGCTACCCGGCGAAGCTCCTTCGCCTTGGGCAGTGTGGTCTTGATCAGCTCGTGCCGAATGAGCGCATTCGTCAGCGCCTTCATGGTGGCCTTGCGGTGCGAACTGTTGCGGCCGAGCTGCCGGCCGGAATGACGATGACGCATTGGACTATCCTCTGAATGCTATTGGCGTGTGACGCCCACTGATTACTCGTTCTCGTCCCGCAAACCCGGCGGCGGCCAGTTTTCCAGCCGCATACCCAGGGAAAGCCCGTGGGTCGCAAGCGTGTCCTTGATCTCGGTCAGCGACTTCTTGCCGAGATTCGGGGCACGCAGCAGCTCCACTTCCGTACGCTGGACCAGATCACCGATGTAGTACAGGTTCTCGGCCTTCAGGCAGTTCGCCGAGCGCACGGTAAGCTCAAGCTCGTCCACCGGACGCAGCAGCACCGGATCCACGGCACTGGCACCACCGGTCGCGGTTTCGGCGGCCTCTTCCTGCAGATCGACGAACGGCGCCAGTTGCCCCTGCAGGATGGTCGCAGCCTGCCGAACGGCATCGTCCGGAGCAATTGCTCCGTTCGTTTCCAGTTCCAGCACCAGCCGATCCATGTCCGTACGTTGGGCCAGACGGGCGCTTTCCACCCGATACGCCACACGACGAATCGGGCTGAACGTCGCGTCCAGCTGCAGACGACCAATCCCGGTTTCGTCCGTCTCGCCGCCGCTCTGGCGGGCGGTGACCGGCTCGTAGCCTTCCCCCGTGCGCGCCGTCAGCGTCATGTCCAGTTCAACGTCCTTGTTGATCGTGGCGATCACGTGCTCCGGATTGACCACTTCGACGTCATGGTCCACCTGGATGTCCGCAGCGGTCACCGTACACGGACCCTTTTTCTTCAGCGTGAGCGTCGACTCATCCCGCGCATGCATGCGCAGCGCCACGCCCTTCAGGTTGAGCAGGATGTCCACGACGTCTTCCTGCACACCCTCAATGGTCGTGTACTCGTGCAGCACGCCCTCGATGCGGGCTTCGACGATCGCCGCACCCGGGATCGAAGACAGCAGCACCCGCCGCAGCGCATTGCCGAGCGTGTGCCCGAATCCCCGCTCCAGCGGCTCGAGCGCCACGCGCGACTGATTCCGCGCCTCGGACTCGACCTCGATCTGCTGTTTGTTGACCAGTTCGTTGGCTTGCATTGATGCTCCCGGCGAAATGCCCGCTGGCGGTTACTTCGAATAAAGCTCGACGACGAGCGACTCGTTGATGTCGGCCGGCAGATCCGCACGATCCGGCACCGCCTTGAAGGTGCCCTCGAACTTGCTGCTGTCGACCTCCACCCACTCGGGCAGACCGCTTTGTTCGGCCAGGGTCATGGAATCCTGGATCCGAACCTGCTTGCGGGCCTTCTCGCGAACACTCACCACATCCGCCGGCTGAACCTGATAGGCCGCCACGTTCACAACCCGGCCATTGACCAGAATCGCGCGATGCGCCACGAGCTGGCGCGCTTCGGAGCGCGTCGAGCCGAAGCCCATGCGATAGACCACGTTATCCAGACGGCCTTCGAGGAGCTTCAGGAGATTCTCCCCGGTCGAACCCTTCCGTTGCGCAGCCTTGTGGTAATAATTACGAAACTGCTTTTCCTGTACACCGTACGTCCGGCGCAGCTTCTGCTTCTCGCGCAGCTGTACCGCATAGTCCGAAAGCCGCGTACGGCGTTCGCCATGCTGACCCGGCGGCTGATCCAGCTTGCACTTCGTCTCGAGTGCGCGCGCCCGGCTCTTCAGACCGAGATCGGCACCCTCGCGACGACTCAGTTTGCACTTCGGTCCAATATAACGACCCATAATTCGACTCCAGCCTCAGACGCGCCGCTTTTTGGGCGGCCGGCAACCATTGTGCGGGATCGGTGTCACGTCACTGATGTTCGTGATCTTGAAACCCGCGTTATTCAGCGCACGCACCGCCGACTCGCGCCCCGGCCCCGGGCCGCGGACCTCGACGTCCAGGTTCTTCACCCCGTGCTCCGCCGCTGCATTGCCGGCGCGCTCGGCCGCCACCTGCGCGGCGAAGGGCGTCGACTTGCGCGAGCCGCGAAAGCCGGACCCGCCGGACGTCGCCCAGCTGATGGCGTTGCCCTGGCGATCGGTGATGGTGATGATCGTGTTGTTGAACGTCGCGTAGACATGCGCGACGCCCTCGGCGATGTTCTTGCGGACCTTTTTCTTGGTCCGGGTCTGCGCTTGTGCCATTAACCTGTATTCCCAGTCGTGTTACTTGCGAATCGGACGCCGCGGGCCCTTGCGGGTGCGCGCGTTGGTCTGCGTCTGCTGCCCGCGCAGCGGAAGGCCGCGACGATGGCGTACGCCCCGGTAGCAACCGAGATCCATCAGTCGCTTGATGTTCATGCTGATCTCGCGCCGCAGGTCCCCTTCCACCGGGAACTTGTCGACCTCGGCCCGCAGCGCATCCACCTCGGCATCGGTGAGATCCCTCACCTTCATCTCCGGACGCACCCCGGCGGAATCGCAGATATGCCGGGCACGCGTGGGACCAATGCCATAGATCGACGTCAGTGCGATCACCGTATGCTTCTGATCAGGAATATTGATTCCAGCGACGCGAGCCATCCAACTTCTCCATCAAGATTCGGCAAAGCCGACTATAGTATCAGCGTTTCGGTCAGCGGCCAAGCTCAGCCCTGGCGCTGCTTGTGACGGGCTTCCGTACAGATCACACGGACGGTCCCGTTGCGACGCACCACCTTGCAGTTGCGGCAAATCGGCTTAACGGATGCGCGTACCTTCATTTTACTTCTCCTGTGCTAGCGGATCCCGGTCCCGCCGAAACCCTTGAGATTCGCCTTCTTCATCAGACCTTCATACTGGTGCGATACCAGGTGCGACTGCAGCTGCGCCATGAAGTCCATGACCACGATCACGATGATCAGCAGCGACGTCCCGCCAAAGTAGAACGGCACGTTCCAGTACAGGATGAGGAACTCGGGCAGCAGACACACCGCGGTGATGTACACCGCACCCACTGCTGTCAGCCGGGTCATCACACCGTCAATGTAGCGCTCCGTCTGCACACCGGGACGGATCCCGGGTATGAACGCACCCTGTTTTTTCAGGTTCTCCGCCGTATCCCGCGAATTGAATACCAGGGCGGTATAGAAGAAGCAGAAAAATATGATCGCGGCGGCATAAAAGCCCACGTACAATGGTTGCCCGGGCGCCAGCGTGGTCGAGATCTCCCGCAGCCAGTCCATCCCCTCGGCCTGCCCGAACCACTGTCCCAGTGTCGACGGGAAGAGGATGATGCTCGACGCGAAGATCGGTGGGATCACCCCGGCCATGTTCAGCTTCAACGGAAGGTGGGACGACTGCCCACCGACCATCTTGCGACCCACCTGCCGTTTGGCGTAGTTGATCGTAATTCGCCGCTGGCCGCGCTCCACGAAGACCACGAAGGCCGTAACCGCCAGCGCCAGGATCAGCAGGATCACCACAAAGGCGGCAGCCAGCTCGCCAGTCCGCGCCAGTTCCAGCGTTCCGCCAATCGCGCCCGGCAGACCCGCCACGATTCCGGCGAAGATGATGATCGAAATGCCGTTGCCAATGCCCCGTTCCGTGATCTGTTCACCGAGCCACATGAGGAACAGCGTTCCCGTGACCAGCGACACCACCACGGTAAAGATGAAGATCGGACCCGGATTCAACGCCATCGGCATGCCCTGGATGGTCTGCCCGTTCAGCGCGATACCGATCCCGATACTCTGAAACAGAGCCAGCACCACGGTGCCATACCGCGTGTACTGTGTGATCTTCCGGCGGCCGGCTTCCCCTTCCTTTTTCAATTGCTGCAGAGACGGCACCACCGCAGCCAGAAGCTGCATGATGATGGCCGCCGAGATATACGGCATCACTCCCAGCGCGAAGACCGACAGACGCTCCAGCGCACCGCCGGAGAACATGTTGAACATGTCCAGTATGGTGCCGCTTTGCTGTTCAAAGAACTGCTGCACCGCGACCGGATTGATGCCCGGCACCGGAATGAACGTCCCGATCCGATAGACCACCAGCGCGCCCAGCACGAACAGCAGGCGTTTGCGCAACTCGGTGAAGCCGGTCAGTCCGCCTCCACCACCCGCTCGGGCTGCCGGTCCGCGCGCCATTGTCAGACCTCGACGCTGCCGCCCGCGGCCTCGATCGCCGCGCGCGCACCCCTGGAGACCCGAACACCACGGACGGTGACCGCGCCGGACACCTCGCCCGAGGCGAAGATCTTCGCGGCACGCGCCTCGACCGGGATGACACCCGCCTGCTTCAGCGTCTCCAGACTGATCTCGCCGCCAACGCGGTTGAGTTCGTTCAGGCGCACTTCGGCCGTTTCGGCCTGACGGCGCGAGCGGAAGCCGACCTTGGGCAGCCGACGCTGCAACGGCATCTGGCCACCCTCAAAGCCGGTCTTGGTGAAACCGCCGGAGCGAGATTTCTGCCCCTTATGGCCACGTCCGCCGGTCTTTCCCAGGCCGGAGCCGATGCCGCGACCGACCCGTTTCCCGGCCTTCCGGGCGCCCTGCGGGCTCGCAATCTCATTCAGTCGCATTTCAGACTTCCTCTACGTCCAGGAGATAGCGCACCTTGCGCACCATCCCCAGATTCTCGGGCGTCGCCTCGATCACCGAGGTACTGTGCATCCTGCGCAGACCGAGACCCCGAACCGTCGCCTTGTGGCTGCGGATGCGATTCGCCGGACTGCGCACGAGTTTCACTTTGAGTTTGCTCATGATCAGCTCTTCACGTCTTCGACCGACTTGCCGCGTTTCGCCGCGATCAGTTCGGGCGAGTTCACCATGGCCAGTCCGTTGATCGTCGCCTGCACCACATTGATGGGGTTGCGGGATCCGACACACTTCGCCAGAACGTTCTTGACGCCCGCGACCTCCAGGACCGCGCGCATCGCGCCGCCGGCGATGATCCCGGTACCTTCGGATGCCGGTTGCATGTAGACCTTCGCCGCCCCGTGGCGGCCGTTCACGGCGTAGTGCAGCGTGCCCTCCTGCAACGCCACATCCCGCATTTCGAGGCGCGCCTGCTGCATCGCCTTCTGAATCGCCTGCGGGACCTCGCGCGCCTTGCCATACCCGAAGCCCACGCGGCCTTCGCCATCGCCGACCACGGTCAGGGCGGCGAACCGGAACTGCCGGCCGCCCTTGACGACCTTGGCTACACGGTTGACGCCGATCAGCTTTTCCTGGAGCCCATCGGTGGCTTCACTTACATCATTACGTGCCATTGTTATCTCCGCTGGGTCCGTCTGCTAGAACTGGAGCCCGCCCTCGCGGGCAGCATCGGCCAGGGCTTTCACCCGACCATGGAAGCGGAATCCGGAACGGTCGAATGCGACTTCCTGGATACCCGCCTGGCGCGCACGCTCGGCAATCTTCTGACCCACGCGCGCGGCAGCGTCCGCATTCCCGGTGTAGGTTCCCGCCTCGCGCAGATCCTTCTCGACCGTGGAGGCCGCGGCCACCACATTGTCGCCGTTGGGGGCGATGAGCTGTGCATACATGTGCCGCGGCGTGCGATGGATACAGAGACGGTGAACGCCCTGCTCGCGAATCTTGTACCGCGCCCGACGTGCCCGCTTGATTCTGGCCTGTTTCTTGTCCACTGGTGCCTACCTACTTCTTCTTGGCTTCTTTGCGCTGGATACGCTCGTCCTTGTACTTCACGCCCTTGCCCTTGTAGGGCTCCGGGGGACGCAGCGCGCGGATATCGGCGGCCACCTGGCCGACGCTTTGACGATCATGCCCCTGCACGGCGATTTCGGTGGGCGAACGCGCCTCGACGCTCACGCCCTCCGGAATCGTGAAATCGATGGGATGAGAAAATCCGAGCGTCAGATTCAGGTTCTTGCCCTGAACCTGTGCCCGGTAGCCAACCCCGACCAGCTCCAGCACGATTTCGAAGCCCTGGCTCACGCCATGGACATGATTGCCGAGCAGCGACCGAATGGTTCCGGCCATCGCGTAGGTCTTCGCCTTCTCGCTGGGCTGCACGGTCACGGTATTGTCCTCGACGGAGACCTGCACGGTCTCGGGGACGGAGAGGGAGATCTCCCCCTTGGGCCCCTTGACCGTGATGCGGTCGCCCTGCTGATCGAGAGACACCCCGTTGGGCAGCTCCAGCGGCAGATTTGCAATGCGAGACATCGAATCGTCCTCAGTAGATCTTGCAGAGCACTTCGCCGCCCTGACCGATCTCGCGTGCGGCGCGATCGCTCATCACGCCGCGCGGCGTGGAGATCACGGCCACACCCAGACCGGCATTGATGCGGGGCAGCTCGTTTTTGCCGCGGTAAATCCGCAGCCCCGGCCGCGAGATGCGCTGAACGGTCTCGATCACCGGCTGGCCCTGAAAATACTTCAGGGTGGCGACCAACACCTTGCGAGCACCTTCGCCTTCCGAACGGTAATCGGCGATGAAGCCCTCGTCCGCGAACACACGGAGAATCGCTTCCTTGTTCTTGCTATACGGGATCGACACCTGCTCCTTGTCGGCGCGCTGTGCATTGCGCAGCCGGGTGAGCATGTCGGCGATCGGATCGGTCATCATGGCGGTTTCTCCTTACCAGCTCGCCTTGCGCAGCCCCGGAATCTCGCCCTTCATGGCGTACTCGCGAAGCTTGTTTCGGCCCAGGCCAAACCGGCGATAGTAACCCTTCGGCCGACCGGTCACGGCACAGCGATTCTTCTGCCGCACGGGACTGGAGTCACGCGGCAGCTTCTGCAGCTTGTTCATCGCCTCCAGACGCTCTTCGCCGGACCGGTTCTCGTCGACGAGAATCGCCTTGAGTTCCTGCCGTTTCTCGGCGTGCTTCTTCGCCAGGCGCTCACGCTTACGCTCACGCTGGACCATCGATACCTTGGCCATTCCTCTTACCTCTTTACTGCCGGAAGGGGAAGTTGAAGGCCTCCAGGAGAGCCCGGGCTTCCGCGTCCGTCTTGGCGCTGGTCGTAATCGTAATGTCCATCCCCCGGAGGCGATCGACGCGGTCGTAATCGATCTCCGGAAAGATGATCTGTTCCTTCACCCCGAGGGTGTAATTGCCGCGGCCGTCAAACGCCTTCGGACTGAAGCCGCGGAAATCGCGTACACGAGGCAGCGCGATATTGATCAGACGATCCAGAAACTCGTACATCTGGCGGCGCCGCAACGTCACCTTGCAACCGATCGGATATCCGTCGCGAATCTTGAATCCGGCGATGGATTTGCGCGCCCGGGTCACGACCGGCTTCTGCCCCGCGATCGCCGTCATGTCGCCCATCGCATGCTCGATGATCTTCTTGTCAGCGACCGCATCTCCAAGCCCCATGTTCAGGGTGACCTTGGTGACCTGCGGGATCTCCATGACGTTGCCGTAACCGAACTGCTCCTGCAGGGCCGGCTTGATCCTGGACTCGTAATCTTCTTTCAAGCGTTCCATAAACCGATATTCCTGCAGTTAAGCGTCCACGACCTCGTCGTTCGAGCGATACACCCGAACCTTTCGGCCATCTTCCAGCGTCCGAATTCCGACCCGGTCACCCTTGGCGGTTGCCGGGTTGTACAGCATAACGTTCGAAATATGCATCGGCATCTCCTTCTCGATGATGCCGCCGCTGACGCCCTGCTGCGGATTCGGTTTCTGGTGTTTCTTCGCCATGTTCATGTTCTGCACCAGGACCTGGTCGTCCTGCACCTTGATCACCGTGCCACGCCGGCCTTTGTCCTTACCGGCGATCACGACGACATCGTCACCCTTGCGAATCTTTTTCATGACGTCCTCAAAGCACTTCCGGCGCGAGAGAAATGATCTTCATGTAATTCTCTCCACGCAGTTCACGGGTCACCGGGCCAAAGATGCGGGTCCCGACCGGCTGGTACTGGCTGTTCAGCAGCACCGCAGCGTTACGGTCAAACCGGATCACCGATCCATCGGAGCGACGGACGCCGGAGGCGGTACGCACGACCACGGCATTGTACACGTCGCCTTTCTTGACCTTGCCCCGGGGAATGGCGTCCTTGACGGACACCTTGATGACGTCCCCGATCCGCGCGTATCGCCGATGGGATCCGCCCAGGACCTTGATGCACTGCATGCGGCGCGCGCCGGAGTTATCGGCGGCTTCAAGGACGGTCTGCATCTGAATCATGGATGTTCTCCCGGGATCCGGTTCACAGCGCGTCGCGCCCGACCACTTCGATCAGGGCAAAGCGCTTCTGTTTCGACATGGGCCGGCACTCCCGAACCCGTACGCGATCGCCTTCCTTCGACACGTTTTCCTCGTCATGGACGCGAAGTTTCGTCGAGCGGCGAATGAACTTGCCATACAGCGGGTGCCGAACGCGCCGTTCAACCACGACCGTGCGGGTCTTGTCCATCTTGTCGCTGACCACGCGACCCACAACGGAGCGCTGGGTTTTCGTCGTTTCCTGGTTCATCTTCGTTAACCCGCCGTTCTGCGTTCGTTCATCAGCGTCTTGATCCGGGCGATGTCGCGCCGCACGGTTTTCATGCGGTCGGGACGCGAAAGCTGCCCGACGGCCTGCTGCATGCGCAGACCGAACTGTTCCTTGTACAGGGCCTCGAGTTCACCCCCGAGTTCCTGATCGGACTTGTTCCTGAGTTCGGACGTTTTCATCACATCACCTGCCGACGCGTAAACACGGTCTTCACGGGGAGCTTCGCAGCGGCGAGTCGAAACGCCTCGCGCGCGACGTCCTCGTTGACCCCTTCCATTTCGTAAAGCATGCGGCCCGGCTGGACCTTGCATACCCAGTACTCGACACCGCCCTTGCCCTTGCCCATACGGACTTCGAGAGGCTTGCTGGTGACGGGCACATCGGGGAACACCCGAATCCAGATCTTTCCGCCGCGCTTGATGTGACGGACCATCGCCCGCCGTGCGGCTTCGATCTGCCGGGCGTTCACGCGACCGCGCTCGACCGCCTGGAGCCCGTACTCGCCGAAGCTCACCTTGGCGCCCACGGACGCCATACCGCGGTTGCGCCCCTTGAACTGCTTCCTGAACTTGGTTCTTTTTGGCTGCAACATGGCTTATGTCCTAGCTCGCGTTGGCCGCGGCGCGGCGGCCTTCGGTGGGCTCCAGGCTGAAGACCTCACCCTTGAAGATCCAGACCTTCACGCCGATGATTCCGTAAGTCGTTCGCGCCTCGGCGAATCCGTAGTCAATATCCGCACGAAGCGTATGCAGCGGAACACGACCCTCCCGATACCACTCGGACCGGGCGATTTCGGCGCCATTCAGGCGACCCGAAACATGCACCTTGATGCCTTCGGCGCCCAGGCGCACCGCGTTGCCCACCGCCCGCTTCATCGCCCGACGGAACATGATGCGGCGCTCCAGCTGCTGGGCGATGCCCTCGGCCACCAGCTGGGCCTCGATTTCGGGCTTGCGGACCTCCTCGATATTGATCTTGACCGAACCCTGGTCCAGACCCGTCTCGCGCGCCACTTCCCGGCGCAGCTTCTCGATGTCTTCGCCCTTCTTGCCAATCACGATACCCGGACGTGCCGTCTGAATCGTGATGTGCGCTGCCTTAGCGGGGCGCTCGATGATCACGCGGCTCACGGACGCGTGGCTCAGCCGTTTCAGGAGGAATTCCCGCAGCTGGATGTCGTTGTTCAGCGTAGCGCCGAAGTCCTCGCCGTCCGCATACCAGGTGGCGGACCACGGGCGCGAGATGCCGAGGCGAATGCCGGTCGGATGTACCTTGTTACCCATGCTTACTTCGCCCCCTTCTCGCTGACACCCACGATCACGTGGCTCGTGCGCTTAAGAATACGGTTGCCGCGGCCCTTCGCGCGGGCCTGCATGCGCTTCAGCACCGGGCCTTCGTCGACCTGGATCCGCGACACGCGCAGTTCGTCAATATCGGCGCCATCGTTGTTCTCGGCGTTCGCGATGGCCGATTCCAGGACCTTCTTGACGATGGCCGCCGGTTTCTTGCGGCTGAACGCAAGTTCGTTCAGCGCCTTCTCCACCGGCATGCCACGAACCTGGTCAGCAATCAGCCGCGCCTTTTGCGGCGACATCCGCGCGAACCGGAGTTTTGCGATCGTTTCCATCAAACCGTCCTCAGCGCGATTTCTTGTTGGCGATGTGACCCTTGAAGGTCCGGGTCGCGGCGAATTCGCCCAACTTGTGGCCAACCATGTTCTCGTTGATGAGCACCGGGACATGCTGCCGCCCGTTATGCACCGCGATGGTGAGACCCACCATCTGCGGAATGATCATCGAACGCCGGGACCAGGTCTTGATCGGACGACGGTCGTTCTTTTCCGCCGCCACTTCCACCTTCTGGCGCAGGTGATGGTCAACGAACGGGCCTTTCTTCAGTGAACGCGGCATGCTCGTGCTCCGTTACTTCTTGCGCCGACGCACAATCATGCGGTCGGTACGTTTGTTGTTACGGGTCTTGAATCCCTTGGTCGGGCGCCCCCACGGGGTCACCGGATGGCGACCGAAGTTGCGGCCTTCACCGCCCCCATGCGGATGGTCGACCGGGTTCATCGCCGTACCGCGGACCGTCGGGCGCTTGCCCTGCCAGCGGCGTGCGCCGGCCTTGCCAAACTTGCGCAGGGAATGCTCGGAGTGTCCGACTTCGCCAACCACGGCACGGCACTCGGACTGAATGCGGCGCATCTCTCCGGACGCGAGCCGGACCGTTGCCAGCTGCCCTTCACGGGCCACCACCTGCGCGCTGCCACCGGCCGAGCGCACCAGCTGCGCGCCCTTGCCAGGCTTCAGCTCGATGCCGTGCACCGTGGTGCCCACCGGGATGGACCGCAGCGCCATGGCATTGCCGGGCCGGATCGGCGCCTGCGACCCGCTCGAAACCGTGTCCCCGACTTTCAGCCCGCGCGGCGCAATGATATACCGACGTTCGCCATCGCGATACAGCAGAAGCGCCAGGTGAGCACTGCGGTTCGGATCGTATTCCAGCCGCTCGACGCGAGCCGGAATATTGTCCTTCGTCCGCTTGAAGTCGACCGTACGGTAGCGCTGTTTGTGCCCACCGCCGATATGCCGCGAAGTGATGCGGCCGGTGTTGTTGCGCCCGCCGGTCCGCTGCTTCTTCTCGACCAGGCCCGGATATGGTTCGCCTCGATGCAGACCGTCTCCGCGAATCTGCACCGTGTGCCGGCGACCGGCCGACGTGGGGTTGGTCTTGATAATAGCCATGATCAGAGCTGCTCCCCTTCACCCATGTCAATGCTTTCGCCCGGGGCCAGCGACACATAGGCCTTTTTCCAGTGATTCCGCCGTCCGAACTGGCGACCGAACCGCTTGGTCTTGCCCTGCTGCCGCAGCGTGCGCACGCCTTCCACCCGCACCTCGAAAAGCTGCTCGACGGCAGCCTTCACCTCGGCCTTGCTTGCGTCGGGCAGCACCTTGAACACGTATTGCCCGACCTCCCCGGCCATCGTCGCTTTTTCCGACACCACCGGGCCCTGGATTACCTGCATCAGACGGCCATTCATGCCAACCACTCCTCGATCCGGCGCACGGTCGCTTCGGTCATCACCACGGTTTCGGCTCCGACGAGATTGGCCGGACCGATCTCGCCCAGGGTCGCCACATCCACGCGCGGCACGTTCCTCAATGCCCGGTCGGTCCGCTCATCCTCGGCATCGAGGACGACGAGACCGGACTCCATCCCGAGCCGGCGCAGCGCGGCGACACCATCACGCGTCTTGCCGCTATCCACGCTGAAGCTGGAAACGATCTTCAGCCGTTCTTGCCGCACCAGCTCGGAAAGGATCGACGCCAGCGCGGCGCGATACATCTTCCGGTTCAGCTTCTGCGAGAAATCCCGCGTGCGAGCCGCAAACACCTTGCCGCCACCGATCCACAGCGGACTACGGATCGTACCGGCGCGCGCTCGCCCCGTGCCCTTCTGCCGAAACGGCTTGATACCGCCTCCGGAGACCTGGGAACGAGTCTTTTGCGCGCGGGTCCCGCGACGGGCGGCCGCCAATTGCGCCACCACGGCCTGGTGGACCAGCGAGTCATTGAACTCGCGTTCGAAGCAGGCGGGCGAAAGCTCCACACTGGCCCCGGTATCGGCTGTTGTCATCTGCATCGTTATCAACCCTTCGCCTTGACTGCCGGACGGATCATCACGTCCGCGCTGGACGGACCGGGAACGGCACCCTTGACCAGCAGCAGTCCGCGATCCGCATCGACCCGGACCACACTGAGATTCTGAATGGTCTTTCGCTCGGCGCCCATCTGGCCCGCCATCTTCTTGCCCTTGAACACGCGACCCGGGCTCTGGTTCTGCCCGATGGATCCCGGCGCCCGATGGGCCAGCGAGTTACCGTGGGTGGCGTCCTGGGTACGGAAATTGTGCCGTTTGACCGTCCCCTGGAAACCTTTGCCCTTGCTCTGCGCGGTCACGTCGACCATCTGGCCCTCTTCGAACCGATCGACGGTCATCGCGTCGCCCGGGCTCACGCCCTCGGCCTCTTCACCATCGAGGCGGAATTCCCAGAGCCCCCGCCCGGGTTCGACTTCGGCCCCGGCGAAGTGCCCGCTCGCCGCGCGATTCACCCGCTGCGGCTTGCGCGAGCCGGCCGTGACCTGCACCGCGTCGTAGCCATCGCTGTCGGCACGCTTCACCTGGACCACGCGATTATTGTCCACCTCGAGCACCGTGACCGGCACCGACGCGCCCTCTTCGGTGAACACGCGCGTCATTCCAAGCTTGCGACCAATGAGTCCAAGAGCCATTTTCCAACCCCTTCGTAATCGCTGGCGCGGCCCTGCGCCCCAAAGTCGTGGCCCGGCGCCGAACGCCGGGCCACGGAAAGCCCAATATTATGACAGAAAGTTTCCGCTTAGTTAAGTCGAATCTGAACATTGACCCCTGCGGCCAGGTCCAGCTTCATCAACGCGTCCACCGTCTTGTCCGTGGGATCCATGATGTCCATCAGGCGCTTGTGGGTACGCAGCTCGTACTGATCCCGCGCGTCCTTGTTGACATGCGGGGAGGTCAGCACGGTGTACGACTCCCGCTTGGTCGGCAGCGGAATGGGGCCCTTGACCCGGGCCCCGGTCCGCTTCGCTGTTTCCACGATTTCGGCCGCTGACCGGTCAATGAGACGGTGGTCAAAGGCCTTGAGCCGAATTCGAATACGCTGATTAGCCATGGATCTTTACTCGATAATCTTGGAGACGACGCCGGCGCCCACGGTGCGGCCGCCTTCGCGAATCGCGAAACGCAGACCGTCTTCCATGGCGATCGGGCTGATCAGCGACACCGTCATCTTCACGTTGTCGCCCGGCATCACCATCTCGGTGCCTTCCGGCAGCTCGACCGAACCCGTCACGTCCGTCGTGCGGAAATAGAACTGCGGACGATACCCGTTGAAGAACGGCGTGTGACGACCGCCCTCTTCCTTGTTCAGGATGTACACTTCCGCCTCGAACTGGGTGTGCGGAGTAATCGAACCCGGCTTGCACAGCACCTGGCCGCGCTGCACGTCGTCACGCTTGGTGCCGCGCAGCAGCACGCCCACGTTGTCGCCGGCCTCGCCCTGGTCCAGCAGCTTGCGGAACATCTCCACGCCGGTCACCGTGGTCTTCTGCGTGTCGTGCAGACCCACGATCTCCACTTCCTCGCCCACCTTGACCACACCGCGCTCGACGCGACCGGTGACCACGGTGCCGCGACCGGAAATCGAGAACACGTCTTCCACCGGCATCAGGAACGCACCGTCCACCGCGCGCTCCGGCTCGGGGATGAAGCGGTCCATCTCGTCTACCAGCTTGTGGATCGCCTGGGCGCCCATCTCGCTTTCGTCGCCTTCCAGCGCCTTCAGCGCAGAACCGGTGACCACCGGCGTGTCGTCACCCGGAAAATCATAGCTCGACAGCAGATCGCGGACCTCCATCTCCACCAGCTCCAGGAGCTCCGGATCGTCCACCATGTCCGCCTTGTTCAGGAACACCACGATGTGCGGCACGCCCACCTGGCGCGACAGCAGGATGTGCTCCCGCGTCTGCGGCATCGGG
>NZ_ATUL01000035.1:0-19243 GCF_000420185.1 Thioalkalivibrio sp. ALR17-21
ACCCACCGGGCCGGATCGGCCGGAGGGTCGCCCACCCCGCGTAGGAGGCCAGCCCCCTGGCCGATCGGGGCCCGGACGACCCACCCGGCCGAATCGGCGAGAGGGCTCGCCTCCTACCGACCGGCCCGCCGGCCGACCCGGCGCCGGACACGGGACAACGGCGATCTGAATCGGTATCGTTTCCCCGGAAAGATCGAAGGAAATACGGCCGATGGACGCAACCGCCGAGGCGCCGGCACACGCCGACGAAGAACCCGCCGCAGCCATTGCCGCGCCGGAGCAGGTCGAGGCCTTCCTCGAGCGCTGGCGCGACACCGGCGGCTCCGAGCGCGCCAACTACCAGCTCTTCCTCACCGAGCTGTGCGCGCTGCTGGACCTGCCCCAGCCCGACCCGGCCAGCGACGACACTGCCGACAACGCCTACGTATTCGAACGCCGCGTGACCATCCGCAACCCGGATGGCAGCGAGAACCGCGGCTACATCGACCTCTACCGCCGCGGCTGCTTCGTGCTCGAGGCCAAGCAGACCGGCAAGGGCCTGCACACCCAGGGCTGGGACAAGGCCATGCTCGCCGCGCAGAACCAGGCCGACCAGTACGTGCGCGCCCTGCCGGAAGACGAAGGCCGCCCGCCGTTCATCGTCGTCACCGATGTCGGCCGCAGCCTGGAGCTCTACTCCGAGTTCTCCCGCTCCGGCGGCACCTACGTCCCCTACCCGGACCCGAGCCGCCACCGCATCCGCCTGGAAGACCTGCGTGACCCCGAGATCCAGCAGCGCCTGCACCACCTGTGGCTCGCGCCGGACCAGCTCGACGCCAGCAAGCACGCCGCCCGTGTCACCCGCGAGGTCAGCGCGCGCCTGGCCGAGCTCGCCAAATCCCTGGAACAGCACGGCTTTGATGTGGAGCGCGTCGCCCACTTCCTCAAGCGCTGCCTGTTCACCATGTTCAGCGAGGACGTCGAACTCCTGCCCAAGGGCAGCTTCACCGCCCTGCTGGAACGCCTGCAGCAAAACCCCGAACACTTCCCCGACGCCATGCGCTCCCTATGGGAGACGATGAACACCGGCGGCTATGAAGGCCAGCTGATGCACAAGGTGCAGCGCTTCAACGGCGGCCTGTTCCAGAACATCGACCCCATCCCGCTCAACGCCGACCAGATCGGCCTCCTCATCCAGGCCGGAAAGGCCGACTGGCGCTTCGTCGAACCCGCCATCTTCGGCACCCTGCTGGAACGCGCGCTGGACCCGCGCGAACGCCACAAGCTCGGCGCCCACTACACCCCGCGCGCCTACGTGGAACGCTTGGTCATGCCCACGCTCATCGAGCCCCTGCGCGCCGAATGGAACACCGTGCAGGTCGCCGCCGAAGCCTGGCTGCAACAGAACAAGCCCGACAAGGCCCTGGACGAGCTGCACCGCTTCCACCACCGGTTGTGCGAAACGCGCGTGCTCGACCCCGCCTGCGGCTCCGGCAACTTCCTCTACGTCGCGTTGGAACACCTCAAACGCCTCGAAGGCGAAGTGCTCAACCTCATCCGCGACCTGAGCGCCGGCCAGGCCACCTTCGACACCGAAGGCCTCACCGTCGACCCGCACCAGTTCCTCGGGCTGGAGATCAACCCGCGCGCCGCCGCCATCGCCGAAATCGTGCTGTGGATCGGCTACCTGCAATGGCACTACCGCCTGCACGGCCGCCTCAGCCTGCCCGAACCCATCCTGCGCGACTTCCACAACATCGAATGCCGCGACGCGCTGATCGACTTTGACGCCCGCGAACCCATGACCGACGACCACGGCCAACCCGTCACCATCTGGGACGGCATCAGCTACAAGAAAAGCCCCGTCACCGGCGAACTCATCCCCGACGAAACCGGCCGCACCCCCGTCTACCACTACAGCAACCCGCGCCGCGCCGAATGGCCCGAGGCCAATTTCATCGTCGGCAACCCGCCGTTTATTGGCGCCGCCACCATGCGCCGCGCCCTGGGCGACGGCTACGTGGACGCCGTGCGCAAGGTCTTCAAGGGCATCGTCCCGGACTCCGCCGACTTCGTCATGTACTGGTGGCACATCGCCGCCGAGAAGGTGCGCAAGGGCGAGGCCCGGCGGTTCGGCTTCATCACCACCAACAGCCTGCGCCAGACCTTCAACCGCCGCGTACTCGAACCGCACCTGAACGACAGCAAGAAACCCCTGTCGCTCGCCTTCGCCATCCCCGACCACCCCTGGGTGGACAGCGCCGACGGTGCCGCCGTGCGCATTGCCATGACCGTCGGCGTACCCGGAGACCAGCCCGGCACCCTGCGCCATGTCGTCAACGAACGCGACGCCGGCGACGACGCACGCACCGTGGAACTGAGCCACAGGCCGGGGAAGCTATTCTCGGACCTCACCATCGGCGCCAACGTAGCAGGTGCCATCACCCTGCAAGCCAATCAGGGCATCAGCAGCCCCGGCGTAAAACTGCACGGCGCCGGCTTCATCGTGACGCCGGACGAGGCAGCAGAACTCGGTTTGGGCAAAACACCCCAAACCGCCCGCGTCATCCGCGAGTACCGCAACGGCCGGGACCTCACACAGCGACCACGCGGCGTCATGGTCATCGACCTCTTCGGGTTATCTTCCGAAGAGGTAAAGGACCAATTCCCCTCGATCTATCAGTGGGTGCTGGAGCGTGTAAAGCCCGAACGAGACGCCAAGGGCCGCACCAAGGACGGCGCCGGATATGCCAAATTCTGGTGGCTTTTCGGAAAACCACGTCAAGAATTGCGCCTGATGCTCGAGGGGCTCCCACGCTACATCGCCACTGTCGAAACTACGAAGCATCGCGTCTTCCAGTTCCTCGACGCGGACATCCTGCCCGACAACATGCTGGTGAACATCGCCATCGACCGACCCGCCACCTTGGGTGTCCTGTCCAGCCGCATCCATGCCGCCTGGGCGCTTGCCGCAGGCGGACGCCTGGGCATGGGCAACGATGCCCGCTACAACAAGACCCGCTGCTTCGAGACCTTCGCCTTCCAGGAACTCGACGACCAGCAGGCCACCACCATCGGCGACCTCGCCGAACGCATCGACGCCCACCGCAAGGCGCGCCAGGCCGAACACCCGGACCTCACCCTCACCGGCATGTACAACGTCCTAGAAAAGCTGCGCGCCGAAGAACCGCTGACCGCCAAGGAACGCACCATCCACGAACAGGGCCTCGTCTCCCTGTTGCGCGAACTGCACGACGAGCTCGACCGCGCCGTCTTCGACGCCTACGGCTGGAACGACCTCGCCGACCGCCTCGTCGGCCGCCCCGGCGCCACCACCCCGCTGCCGGACAAGCCCGCCGCACAGGCCGAAGCCGAAGAAGAACTCCTCACCCGCCTCGTCGCGCTCAACACCGAACGCGCCGCCGAAGAAGCCCAGGGCCACATCCGCTGGCTGCGCCCCGACTACCAGGCCCCCGAAGCCACCCAGACCACCGCCACACTGGAAGCCAAACCCGAGGCCGCAGCCGCGACCCCGACCGAACCGGCCAAAAAGCCCACCTGGCCCAAATCCATGCCCGACCAGGTCGAAGCCGTCCGCCGCCTCCTCGCCATCGGCCCCCAAACCCCCGACGCCCTGGCCACCCACTTCAAGCGCAAACCCACTAAGTCGATCACCCAGGTCCTCGCCGCCCTCCAAATCCTCGGCCAGGCCACCACCGACAACGACCACTGGCGCCTGACATGACCCGCTTTCCGATGCCTCATAACCGCTCACTTATCCTGCGGGAGCGGCCCTCAGTGCTTCCCTCAAAGTGGCAAATCTATGCAATCGGCGCCCCCAATGCCACCAACGCAACGCTTTATGTAGCAACTACTCAATTATTTCACGGACTTGATAGTTAACAATGAAGCAGGAAGCAAATAGAAAAGAAATTGAGACGCTATACATCTTGGGCGCTGGTGCGAGTTATGGGCTGACCGAGGTTAAGCCCCAGAAAAATCCCTATTCCCGATCAGTAACACCACTGGACAGCGATTTTTTAAAACACATTGAATATTTCAAGCCCTCGAACGGATGGAGAAAAGCTTCGACAGAGCTTGTTGTAAACGAATGGTTCGACCGTACACCAGCGACAGATTATGGACTCGAACAGGCGATAATAAACCGCGTTAGCCAGTACGAATTTCTATCGAATCTGCACCCTCGAAAAATACGTGGAAAGTGCAATAACCCGGAATATCTAAACCACCTCTCGCATCTCATCGCGGCATACCTGTCGCAGTGCAGGGCAAATAGGTCCGGGCAGGCAAAAAGGCTAATAGAAACCCTCTTTCCTGCGAATACCCCAGCTTCTCAATATAACGACCGAATCATCACATTTAACTACGACACGATACTTGACCGGCCATTGATAGATCGAGGTCTATCTAAAAAGAAAATATATTTTGACAGAATCGCGCACGACGAATCCCATGGGACAAGGAGAAACTCGGATGAAGCATTCCCTCATCCCTTGCTATTAAAACTTCATGGGTCAATAAACTGGCGCTGCAATAAGACGGAATTTGAGAGAATAATCTCTGGGTCGACAGTCCCAAACAACAAGATACCAGTTTGGTCAGATGACAGCGGAAACCCCAATCCGGCAGACAACGAGTCACCCCTTATTATACCACCCATACCGAACAAGCCGATCACTGCGACGAGCCTTTTTCGGTTTTTATGGACGCTGGCTTATGAGTACATGCATCAGGCAAGGAAGATCGTGATTGTGGGTTATTCCTGCCCTCCTACGGATACGCTAGCCAGGACCATGTTCAGCCAGTTCAAAAGTGCCAAGCTGGAAGATATATTTGTAGTAGACCCGGACGCTACCGCACTAAAACTCTACCGAGAGTTGCTGGAGCCCAGGACGGCATCAAACGCCAAATGGCATTACTATTCCGACGTTCGCGCCTACATAGAGGAAGAGATTTGACAGGAGCGGCCGGAGCGTAGGGCTCTACTTCTGAGATCGGTACTTCAATCTTAGGTATCTATTTCTGGCGGCCAGGCAAAGACGCTCATACCTTTAGGTTCGACACACATGGCGGTACCCAGCAAGGATAATCAGTGATTGATTCGCTAGAGATTTGGCTCCCGGTGGTAAGGGATCTCGTGATGGCGTTAGCTGCCGTTGTTGCGGCCTTTGCTGCAATATTCGGGCTTTGGACGTGGAGGAGGGAGTTAGCTGGCAGAGAAAGGTTTCATGCCGCAAAGCAACTCGTTATGTGTGGTCATCGACTGTGGAAAGCTTGCGATAGACTGCGGATGGAGGCTGGCCCCGGTGAGGCGCCGCATTTCGGTGACGAAAACGGGGACAGATTTATTTTCTCAGGAAAAAGGCAAGGCCTGACCCCGAAGCCCCGTGATGCGTGCCACACAATCACTATTATCTTCACAGGAAAAACGGGGACAGATTTATTTTCTCACGTCGGACGTGACGGCGGACGGCCAGGACGCCGCCGCTCAATGCGACAGCCGATGATCTGCTCCACCTCATCCACAAAACGCATCAAGGGAGAGGCAAAGGGCAAGGTGTGACCCCGTGATTCCCGCTTTTAAGTCCCGGACGTCAGAGGGTCAGAGCCTGTCGTAATGGCCACCGATGGCGAAGATGTAGATCGCCTGGTCGTCGAAGCGGTAGATCAGGCGGTCCCGGGCGGAGAGACGTCGGGACCAGAAGCCCGAGAGCGAATGCCGAAGGGGCTCCGGCTTACCCGTACCTGTGGCCGGGTCGTTTCGGAGCATTTCCTTGAGGATTCGGCGCAGGGCTCGATGCAGCTTTGGGTCGCGCTCTCGGAGCGTTTCGTAGGCGGTCCAGGTATTACCCTCGAATACCAGTGATCTCATCCATCTCCCCTTCCGTGGGACGGTAGCCTTCTCCCTTCCGATGGGTAGCGGCCGAATCGGCGATTTGCTGCATCAGGCTGGAGTTCTGCAGGACGTAGAGCGTTTCCTGCTCCCGCTCCCAGTCATCCGCACTCATCACCACAAAGGCCTCGCCCGCTCGGCGCGTGACCTTGAGCGGCGTGTGCGTCGTGACGGCCTCTTCCACGAAGGCCTTCAGGTTCTCGCGAAACCGGTTCACGCTGACTGTTTCCATGGCGGACCTCAAACGTACGGAAGTACCGTACAACTATAGACATCCTTCAGGTTCGGTTCAATTGCGTCTTCCGGCCCATCGAGAGGACTTTGGGGGTCAGACCTTGCCTTTTGCCCTCGCATCAAGTGAGAGGCACAGGTCAAGGTCAGATCCCCGTGATTCATGACGCCGTAACAAATAACGGGATCGGACCACGGTAACTCCCTGTAGCGACGGGACTTTCGTGCTCTCAAGGGCGGTTTCTGAGCCTTGAACGAAGCCTTTCACACCCGAAATGGGCCCTTCTTGGTTCCCTGGGCGCGCACAGGCATGATTCGCTCAAGAGCGTTATCGGAAGAGGGCATCCATCTTGTTTACATGCCGCAGCAGCCCCTTCTCCCGCAGGAGCCCAGCCCTTCGGGCGACGGGGCAGCTGGATACGCCCGATCGGCGCGAGAGGGCTCGCCTCCTACAGTGGTAGGGCCCCAACCTGACCTGGTGCGACGAGACGGGTCATCCGGGCGTGTCCGGCAAGGCGTAACTCGTGCTGCGTCCACCGCCCGGGTTCTTCTTTAATGCGCCTCGAGCCACCAGGTCTGCAATGTCGCGCTGCGCCGTATCCTGCGAGCACTTGGCCATCCGGGCCCAACGTGAAGAGGTCATCCCACCTTCGAACCCGTCCAGCAGGCGATTGAGAACCTTGATCTGTCGGGCATTGAGCGGCTTCGTGGCGAAGCGCTCCCAGAATTGGGCCTTGAACAGCACGGGCTCGAGTGCATCCTGGGCGTTGCTCAGGGAACGCTGCAGGCAGCCCAGGAACCATTCCAGCCACAGGGTGATGTCCAGGTCCCCCTGTTTCTGAGTCCGCTCCAGGATGGCGTAATAGTCACTGCGTTCCCGAAGGATCTGCCCGGACATGCTGTAGAATCGTTCCGCCGAACCATCCGCTCGTGCCAGCGCCATATCGGCGATTGCCCGAGCGATACGCCCATTTCCATCCGCGAACGGGTGAATGGTCACGAACCAGAGATGGGCCAGCCCCGCCACCACTAGCGGATCCAGAGGGCCGGGCGCCTTGAACCACGCGACGAAGGCGTCGACCTCCCCCGGGATTCGCTCGGCCGGTGGCGCGGAGAAGTGCACCGTCTCCCGACCAACGGGACCCGACACCACCTCCATCGGCCCTTCATCGTCATCCCGCCAACGCGCGACCGGAATCCGCGTCATCCCGGTACGTCCCGTCGGAAACAGGGCCGCATGCCAGTCGAACAGCCGATCCACTGTCAGTTCACGGTCAAAGGACTTCGTGGCATCCAGCATCAGCTCGACCATGCCGTCGACGTCCCGCCCTGAAGCGGTCAGTCCACCGGCCTCCAGGCCGAGGCGACGTGCAAGCGAGGAGCGCACCTGATCCAGAGGCAGTCGCTCGCCTTCGATCGCGCCGGAATCCACGATATCCTCCGACAGCACGCGAAACGACGCTTCCTCGCGCAGTGCGAATCCCAATCCCTGCATCCTTCCGAGCAGCCGACCCTGCTCGCGCGCGGCTGCAGCCAGCATCGGCGCGATATGTTCCGCGTCCCACTGCCAGCGGGGCCAGCCGGTCAGTTCCCAGATGTATTGCACGACATTCTCCGCAATATATGCGTAGATTATGCGGATCAATCTCCGCATTTCCAAGCGGCTTCGGGGTCGGGCAAAATCATGACGGGGTCGGACTACGGTAACAGACTGACTTTAAACCGATTGTGAAATCTGAAGGGCTGCTCCAGGGCGTTAAACGGCGAATTCCGGCCCATAAATGGGCTCTTGCTCTGAGATTAGATCCCACTCCGGCACCGCAAAGGGGATCGATAGAGTCTCGGGTCGCTCCGACGGATTGCCGCGGCCTCTTCGAGGCCTCGCAATGACGGTGGGCCGGGCTCGCGTGCGCTCAAACGCCACGAACCGTGAGCGGAGGTCTGGTGGCTGCCTAGTTCTTCTTCGACGCTCCACCAGGGAGGTGCAGCAGGCGTTCGCTTCGCCAGACGCGGACAACCCTCGCCCGACCGGGATCACGGCGGTACACGATGCGGAACGGTGGATGGACGACCTCTCGCAGGAATGGCTGGTCAAATTCGGGCACGACCCTGCCGATGTCGGGGTGGTCGTTCAGGGCCTGGACTCGCTGGAAAATCTCTTGCACCAGCCTCTGTCCGACCTCCGGCACGCCTTGCTCCGAGTACCACTCCTGCATCTGCTCGAGATCGCGCAGGGCGCATTCGGCAAACGTGATCGTAATGCCGGGCATATTGCTAGTTGAGACCGAGCTGCGCCCTGGCCTCGTCCAGCGAGACTTCCCGGCCGGCCTCCAGGTCCGCCAGACCCGCGACGACGGCCCGCATGAATTCCCGCTCTTCCTCGGCCTTTTCGTAATCCGCCACCGACTGCACCACGGCAACACCCCTGCCCCGGCTAGTCAGCAGTACGGGCCGGTGAACCTCGGCCACGTGTTTCATAACCCGTCCGGGATTCGCCTTCAGATCGGTCAGGGGGACCAGGTCTTCGGAAAATTTGATCATCACGATCCGCTCCATCGTAAGCCGCCGTTAGGGCGAACTATAGCACCTGTTAAAAGGGCCATGGAGAGCACTCTGCGGAGGAAGAGGGCACCCATGCTCTTCGGGCTCGGGTAACGGCACCAGTCGCTCGGGCGAGGCGATAGAGGAATGTTGGCGGCATGGAGATCGTCGACGCCATTCGCGAGTGGCTGCGCCTGGCCGGTCTGGCGCCCTCCTCGCACAACACCCAGCCCTGGAGGTTCCGTGTGGACCGCGCGGGGGTGGAGGTCTGGACGGATCCAGCGCGATCGCTTCCGGTGAACGACCCGACCGGGCGCGAGCGCATCATCAGCTGTGGCTGTGCAGTGCTGAACCTGCGCGCGGCCGCCGCCGCTGACGGCCACGGGCTGACCGTGCGCCCGGTAACGGACGCGGAGAGCCGCGCGGAGGTCGCTGACCTGATCCGGGCGGCGACGACAGCACAATGGAAGAACCCGGCCTGGCGCCGCGAACTGGCGCACTGGATGCGCCCGCCCTCCCGCGGCGACGGGCTGCCGGTCGGGCGTATGACCGGCGGTCTGACCCGCTGGAGCGTCCGCCATCTGGTGTCCGCCCAGGCGATGGCTCGCGCCGAGGCGCATGTGGCCCGGGCCGCACCGCTACTGCTGACACTGGGCACGGGGATTGAAGGCCCGATGCAATGGCTGACGGCCGGACAGGCCCTACAACGCGTACTGCTCGAGGAGAGTTACGACGCGCGCCCACTCGCGTCCGGCATTCGGGCCTGGTGGTCTCTCGGATTCGCCTGCGACAATGGCCAACGCACGGCCTCGACGGATGCATTCGCATCCCGGGAAAAGGGAGCAGAGTGAATCCTGAGCCGGTGGAGCCCTATGAATATGATCCCTACCTGCTGTCCCCTTCGCAGGGCGCGCCGCCCGGAAATCCGCACGAACCCGGCGGACCGCGCGCTGCGCCGCCGGGAGGCCGCGTCTCCCTGGCGGCTGGCGGCGTGGCTGGCCAGCGGGATGCTGTTGGGTGCCTGCACCGGTGCACCACAGCCCGAGCCGTCCACCACCGAAGACGCCGTGGCGCAAGAACAGCCGGCCGCCGAGGCGGATGTCCCCGTGGAGGGGTTCGCCAGCCCCGAGGCCGAGATCCGCTACTACCTCGACCGCTTGTCGGATCGCGAGTTCGTCGAGACCTACGGGGGCGAGGAGCATCCGCGCATCTGGTACACCGCGGCCGAGGCGCTCGGGCGGATCGGGGCGCCCGCCGTGCCGCATCTGGTGCCATACCTCGATTCCGATGATCCGTGGGAACTGAAACTCGCGCTGTACGCCCTGATGCTGGCCACGCAGGATCCGGCGGTGACCTCGCGCACCGGCGGCGAGTACATCCGCCAGGGGACCGTCCTCGACGAACGCGAGAACGCAGCTAACCGGGCCATCGCCCGCGACTGGTGGGAACGCTGGGGTCACCTCTGGGATTAGAGACACGCTGATGGACCAGTGTTTCCCAATGGCACATCCGTTTCCCACAACACTGCGGGATGGCGGTCGGCGATGCTCAAGAGGGTCCGCGCAGCGTCCGACAGCTTGCGCCGGCCCTGATCCCGGGCCTGGAGCGTACGGGGGGATACACCGAGCAATTGCGCAAAACGGGTCTGGGTGAGGCTGAACCGGGCCCGGGGAAAGCGTAGCTACCTTTGCGTTGAGGACCAGCACCGCCCAAATCCGGGGGCTGCTAGCATGGCTTTTTCTATCCGTACCGGGTTCTTCTTGATCCGGACTGGTTGCAGGGATCTCGAGCATGCGCAACTCGTATTTGGAAAAGACGGTGGATTTCACTCGGCTACTATTCGAATGCCCCCGGATCGAACAGGCCCATCAGCAGTGGCTCCAGGCGCTGGACGCCATTCCGGACCCCATCCTGCTGCACGACAACGACGGGCGGATCCTGCGCGTCAACCAGGCCTACGCCGAAAAGGCAGGCGCGTCCTATGGCGAGTTGATCGGGTCACCCTACTGGCACTTCTTCCCGCGTCAGGACGACCCCCTGCCCGAGTGCCGCGCAATCGCCGAAGGGGCGGATTACCGCAGCCGGGAACTCCATCTGGCCTCGGGGGAGGCTTACCAGCTCTTCGCGTATGCCGTCCGGGATCCGGAAGCGGATCAGCGCTTCGCATTCAACGTCTTCCGTGATATCACCGACGAGGTCCGCCATCGGCAACAGCGGCAGGAACAGGAGGCCTTCTTTACCACCCTGGCAGAGACTGCCCGGGACGCCGTCGTGGTCATGGACCCGGAAGGCCAGGTGGCGTACTGGAACCGGGCGGCCGAGGAGGTTTTCGGCTATTCCTCCGGGGAGGTGTTGGGGAAGCCCCTGCATCCGCTGATTGCCGCACCCCGGCACCAAGGGAAATACGAGGCGGGCCTGCGCCACTTTGTGGAGACCGGGGAGGGGGCCGTCGTCGGGGACACCCTGGAGCTGGAGGCTCAGCACAAGGACGGAACGGTCTTCCTGGTGGAACTGTCGGTTTCGGCTGTTCAGTTCGAGGGGGGCTGGCACGCCCTCGGGATTTTGCGGGATATCACCCGGCGCAAGACCCGCGAACGCCGGCTCGCACGCACGACCGAGTACCTGCGGGCCCTGATCCAGGCCCATTCCGCCCTGGTCACGGCCGAAGACGAGGGCCAGTTGTTCCAGGATGTCTGCCAGGCCCTGGCCGATGCCCGGGAGTACCCCCTGGTCTGGGTGGGTATGGCTCGTGAAGGAGCCGACCACCCGGTAGAAGTAGTGGGGTCGGCAGGCCCTCGCACGGATTATCTGGACACCGTGGTGGTGACCTGGGACAGCAGCGAGTCCACGGGGCAGGGCCCTACGGGCCGGGCAATCCGGGAGGGCAAGCCCCAAATGACCCGCAACATGGCCACCGACCCCAGCTTTACCCCCTGGCGGGAGCCCGCCAGGGAACGAGGATTCGCCTCTTCCATTGCCCTGCCTCTCCAGGTGGACGGCGAGACCATCGGAGCCCTCAATGTGTATGCCACCGAGCCCGAGGCCTTTGACGACGAGGAACAGTCCCTGCTGGAAGGATTGGCAAAGGACCTCTCGCGCGGTCTCAAGGCCCTGCGGACGCAAAAGGAACGCGACGAAAGCCAGACCGCCCTGCAGGAGGCTCTGGTCGATACGGTCGAGGCCATCGCCCGTCTGGTGGACAAGCGCGACCCCTACACGGCGGGCCACCAGAAGCGCGTGGCCGAACTGAGCCAGGCGATCGGCCGCAAGCTCGGATGGTCCGAGGACCGGGTCAAGGGCCTCTACCTGGCCGGCCTGATCCACGACCTGGGCAAAATCAGCATCCCCTCCGAAATCCTGAGCCGCCCGGGTACGCTGTCGCCCATGGAGTTCGAGCTCATCAAGGAACATGCCCGGGCCGGTTACGACATCATCCGGGATGTCGCCTTCCCGTGGCCGGTGGCGGACGCCGTCCTTCAGCACCACGAGCGACTGGATGGGTCCGGCTACCCAGACGGGCTGAGCGGTGACGAGATCCTTCTCGAGGGACAAATCCTGGCCGTGGCGGATGTGGTGGAGGCGGTCTGTTCACACCGCCCCTACCGCCCGGCCTTCGGCATCGAGGCGGCCCTGGACGTCATCCAGAACGGGCGCGGGACCCAGTTCAGCCCCGAGATCGTGGATACCTGCCTGGCACTGTTCCGGGACGATGGTTTCCTGTGGGAGGATACCGAAGCAAGGTCGGCCCCCTGAGTTCCATTCGGCAGGGCCAACGGAAGGCGCACGCGCTACGTTGCTTCCCGGATACCGGAGAGTGGTCCATTGTATGGGTCGGGGGCGCGACACGGGCTATCGCGAGGGAGTGGGGAGTGAATCTGACAAGGGGGGGACATCCAACGTGAGCAAGGAAGCGGATGGGGAAAGCTCGCCGCTCGAGGCCAATTGGCAGTACTGGAAATATCAGCTGGCGTTCGAGCAGTCCCGCGACGCAATCATGTTTCTCGACGGCGATCGCTTCGAGGATTGCAATCCGGCCACATTGGCGCTGTTCCGGGTTCCCGATGTTGCGACCTTTGCGGCGCTCCATCCCGGCGAGCTTTCACCGCCGTTCCAGCCCGACGGCCGCCCCAGCCGCGCAGCGGCAGCCGATCACATCGACCAGGCCCTGCGCGAGGGCCAGGCCTTCTTCGAGTGGCGCCACACCACGTGGGATGGAACCGAATTCCCCGCCGAGGTCCTGCTAAGCCGTATCGATCTGGAACGGGGTCCCCTCCTCCAGGCGGTGGTGCGCGATATCAGCGATCGCAAGCAGGCCGAGCTCGCCCTGCAGGAGCGCGAGAAGGACCTGGCCGAGGCACAGAATATCGCCCAGGTAGGAAGCTGGGTCTCGGATTTCCACACCAACGAGATACGCTGGTCCGACGAGGTTTACCGCATCTTTGGTATGGCCCGCGAGGAATGGGGTGCCAGCCACGAGTCGTTCATGGCAGCGGTCCACCCAGCGGATCGGAGCAAGGTGCAGTCGGCGCTCGAGGCTTCGTTTCAGGGCGATCCCTACGACGTGGTCCACCGGGTCATCCACCCTGACGGTGAGGTGCGTACCGTCCGCGAGCGGGGTTATACGGAGTTCGACACCGACGGCGACCCCGTACGCATGGTCGGCACGGTCCAGGACATCACCTCGCAGTACCAGCTGGAGGACAACCTGCGGCGCCTGGTAGCGATCCTGGAAGGAACTCCCGACATCGTCAGCATGCACGGCCCCGACGGCACGCTGCTTTACCTGAACGCCCCCGGGCGGCGCCACATGAGGCTTCCCGAACGCTCCAGTGGTGAGGTCTGGCAGCCGGACACAGGCTGGGACCGATCGGACTTCCCTCCGGAGGCAGAGGACCTGGAATCGACGCTGCGGTGGGCCCACCCGCCCTGGGCGCTCAAGAAGGTGCTCGACGAAGGGCTTCCGACAGCCTGCAAGGAGGGGGCCTGGCAGGGCGAAACCGCTCTTCTGGACAGCTCGGGGAACGAGATACCGGTCTCACAGGCGATCATTATCCACCGGGACGACTCTGGCGGGATCCTTCAGATCTCCACCATTTTCCGCGATATCTCCGAGCGGCGTGCCCTTGAGTCTCAACTGCGCAAGGAAAAGGCGCTTTCGGAATCCATTCTGACGAGCCTGCCCGGGGTCTTCTACATGCTCGACGAGCAAGGTCGATTGACCCAGTGGAATGATCGGCTGGCCGCGGTGACGGGACACACCGCCGAGGAGCTGCAAGGGGCCGATGCACGGAAGTTTGTCCCAGAGGAGGAACAGGACGGTATTACGAAGGCCATCGCCGAAACCTTCGCGGACGGCAGCACTCTGGTGGAGAGCAGGCTGCGCACCGCGGAGGGGGACCGGCCCTATCTGTTTCACGGTTATCGAGTCGAGTTGGAGGGAGCCCCTTACATTCTGGGCGTTGCGCTGGATATGTCCACACGCCACGCCCTGGAAGATCAGCTCCGACGCGAGAAGGCGGTCTCCGAATCCATCCTTGACGGCCTGCCCGGTGTCTTCTATATGCTCGACCGGGAAGGTCGCCTCGTTCAATGGAACGAACAGATGGAAACGGTGACGGGCCGCACCCCGGAGGAGCTGGACGGGATTGACGCCCTGGCGCTCATTCCGACTGCCGAGCAGGAGCGGATTGTCGAAAGCATCCGCGAAACCTTCTCCCGTGGCAGTACGCTGGTCGAAAGCAAACTGTTGACCGTCGAGGGCGAGACCCCTTACCTGTTCAATGGGCTGCGAATCAAGGTCGATGGCCAGCGTTACCTGTTGGGTGTGGGGCTGGACATAACCAGGCAAAAGCGCCTGGAGGCCGCCCTGGAACACGAGGCCTCGACGGACCCCCTTACCGGGGTCACGAACCGCCAGCGCTTCGATTCGGAGCTGGAGCGCGCGTTGGCTCGCTACAATCGCTACGGCAGCCCGCTCGCTCTGGCGATCATCGACCTGGACCATTTCAAACGCGTCAATGACGTCTACGGACACGACATCGGCGACCGCGTCCTGGTGGAGCTGACCGAACGGCTGGCCGGAGAGATTCGAGAACCCGATTTTCTGGCCCGCTGGGGTGGCGAGGAATTCGTGGTGCTATTGCAGGAAACCGGGGCCTCCGACGCCTACTCAATGGCGGAGCGATTGCGCCGGCGGGTCGCGGCCGAACCATTCCCCGATGTGGGACCCATTACCGTCAGCGCGGGCCTTGCCAGCGCCCGCGCCGGAGACAACGCGGACACACTGCTGAAACGAGCGGACGACGCACTCTACGAAGCCAAGCGCAACGGTCGTAATCAGGTGGTGGTCCATGCTAATGCCCCGGAATCCGAGGAAGGCGGGGCCAGGTCCTAGTAACGAACTGACTTCGACTTTCGAATCGTAAGGGCCGCAAGGGCTCGAAAGAGGACAGCCACGTTTCTGCGGACATCCGGGCTCAGGTCTTGCCTGTTGCCCCGCTCCACGGCCGGCTGGCCACATTCCATAGCACCTCTGCCGATTCCCACGGTTTCTTCGAGTCCTCGCAATACAAGCACCCGGCGCACCAACGTGGCCCTGGAGCGCAGCGGTACGCGCCCCGGGGCTCCACGCGCCTCTGGCCAACAAGAATGCCCGCACGGTCTGGGCCCTGATGGCCCATGACCGGACGTTCGACCCCGGCCTGCGCGGCGCCGCCGCGTAAGCCTGAAAAAACGGAGAAGCGAACGCGTTATTACGTACCCAACCCTCGATTGCGCAAGCGATTGAGCATGATGGCAACGGGAGCGATCCCGGTGGGGGCCAGTCCGATCATTGCGAAGCACCTCGAGTGCGCGACCTCGCTGGGACCCTCCACCCGCGGAATCCATCGGGGACCGTGGCAAATGAAAGCCGCACACGCAGTCCGAATGTACGGGAGCAATCGTCGCCCCGAAACCATCTACTCAAACGCTTGGCAAACCGGGGGCGTCCATGTACGCAATGACGGTGGGCCGGGCTTGCGTGCGCTCAAACGCCACGAACCGTGAGCGGAGGTCTGGTGTTTCCCTGGTTGTCAGGTCCGTGAGGATGGTGGCTTTTGTGCCTTTGTTCGCTACCGCGCAGACGGGTGTTGGCCAGTGCGAGAAACTTTCCGTTGCTCGCCAGTGGAAGCCGATTGGCGGCTTCCACTCATGTTCCACCGCAGCAACGGGAAATAACCATGGACACACAAGGCAGTAGCGAACACGCCACCACAGACCGTATCTCCGAGCGTGCCCACGAGACCGTAGACCAGGCCGCCCGAGGCGCGGGAAAGGCCGAAGAACGGATCCGCCGGGAGGCCGAGCGCGCGGAGGACAGCGCCAAGGAGGCCGGGGCGAAGATCAAGGAGCAATCCGAAGAAAGCCTGCAGTCGATTACCAGCTTTGTGGGGGAGCATCCTTTTCTTTCGCTGGGTCTTGCCTTTGCCGCGGGGACCTTGGTGTCTACTTTACGACGCCGTTAATTGTGTTCCGCGGCCACCAATTGAGGCAGGAGGCCGCGCAGTTGCGCGGCCGCATTGATCATAGTGCCGGTCTTCTTCGGCAGCGTATCGACCACCACATGCACCGGGCGGGGGTATTAATCCGTAGCCCCGTGGCCCTGCCCATTGCCTTTGGGTGCGGTGTATTGGCCGAACGTCTGCGTGTGCCCGGCATCAAACATGTCTTCGGACTGGTGGCAGGGCAGATGAAAACCCTGCAGCTCGCCTCCAGCCTCCTCGGCTTTCCAGTCCGCTGACCCCGTGCTCACCTCTCCGGGGGCGGCTGGTCTGGAGCGTCCCCGACAGATTTCGCGTGGGCGAGCAAACTGTTGACGCTAGCCCGGCTCTCACGAAACGTAAGGTCCCTTGTAATGTGGTGCAGTCGCCAGAACGTCAACCCCGCAAGCACCAGGTGAGCCAGTGTCACGGCCAGCAGCGCGCCCATCAGGCTGAAGGCTTGCAGGTTTGCCAGCGCTACGACCAGGGCCGCACCGGCAAACAGCCAGCTCGCGACCAGCAGGAGCGCAATGGCCACAACTAATCCAAGCATCACCAGCAGGGTGTACCCAAACAGCCGGGATTCCACCGCTACCACGCGTGCCAAATCAGCGAACACGGTCTTCAGAAGGCTTGTGATGTCCTGACTGTCTTCGTTCCCGCCGTCCGGCGCTTGGTCTTGAGGGGAATCTGTTTCCTTCATGAGTGGTCCTCTCGGCTGCTGAGTGCCTGTTTTAGACTGGTCTTGATTTCGCCCCAGATGGCTACAATGAATGCTGTCAGGGGAACTGCGAGTACCATCCCGATAATTCCGTTCAGGGCGGTCCCCCAGAAGAACAGGGAGATCACCACGAGTGCGGGGTGCAGGCCCGATCGGTTGGCCATGATTTTTGGGGTCAGCAGCCAGCTTTCGATCAGTTGTACGATCGCGAATGCCAGTCCGGTCAGCATCAATAACTCGATGCCGCCTCCCGGCTGCAGATAGGCCGCTGGCAGGATCACCAACAGCCCGATCACGGTGCCCAGGAAGGGGACGATATTCAGCAGGCCCAGCACGAGCCCGGCCAGCACGCCGTACTGCAGGCCGATTATCGTAAAGCTGAACGCATACAGGGCTCCCATGATCACGGCGATCATCAGCTGTCCCTGGAAGAACGCGGTGATGTAGCCCACGAATACATCCATGAAATACAGCACTTTCTGCTGGGTGCGCTCGCGGAAGACTGACAACACTTCGGATGCCTGGCCCCGGAGCGCATTACCCGATAGCAGAGCGAAGAACAGATACAGAGGCACGAATCCAATACTCACCAACATTCCCAAATAGGACATCACGGTCGCACTGGTGCTCGGCTTTGAAGGATCTGCCTCTTTCCCGTTGTCGCTCGCCATTTGTTCCGAAATCAAGGCGCTGAGTTCCGGAAGGTAAAACTCCAAATCGTCCTTCCAGCGCAGGAGTGTCTCGGGCAAAGTGGTCAGCAACTCGATGATCTGGTCGGTCAGGGTGGGGACAAGAAAGAACATCAGGGTGCCGCCCCCAAGAAAGAAGATCAGCATTAGAAGCATGATTGCGAGCCATCGGGGGAGGTGGATCCGCTTCTCCATAAAGTCCACCACAGGATGGAGCACCAGCGCCAGGATGCCCGCGATGGAAAGCGACAGGAGAAGGTTGTAGAACGTACTCAGGATCCAACCGAACGACCACGCGACGACTACGATTAGCGCGGCGAGAGTCACCAAAGTCAACAAGACCGCCGTGTAGCGAAACAAGCGCAGCTCGGCCACGTTGAACATCCGCTTATTCGGCATTAATGCATGGTCTTGAGCGGCCCCCTTCGTGCCGCCATTCGGGTCTTCCTCCGTGGCGCGCGGCATTGTGCATTCCGGCTTAGTGGTGGCTTTCCGACTTGCCAAACAGCAACAGGGCAACGCCTGCCACGGAAGAGGCCGCGCCGAGTATCACGAGCCAGACGGTAGAGTCCGTGAATCGGCCTGTCACTGCTTCGGATACCTGGTCACCCAGGCTTTGCGATGACTGATATGCCATAAACAGTAGGATCAAACCCGCAACCAGAAGCACCAGGCCTAGTATTTTTGTAATCGCCATGTTCAAGCTCTCTCGTCGATGGGGGACATTGTTCCGTTGCAAACGCAAATTGCGCGGGAGCTCCATTTGGCATCGCCAGCCGATACGTCGGTTGAGCCACGATGCATCGTCGCTTCGGCAGGCTTGACCCAGCCAGTTCGGCGCTCTTGTCGACACCTGGGCCGAGTGGCCTCCTGGTGGACCCGATCACCGGGCCGCCGCAGGACGCGCCGCCCGGACACCGATGGCGTCAGCCCGAGAGGCGTTCGGTCGGGAACGCTGATTGGTTCGCACGCCCGTGTTGGTATCCGGCATCTGCCCGGGACGAAGCGCGCCGCTCAGCGCCCTGTCCGCAAGCAAAACCGACACCCGCGCGGACGTGCGAACCAATCAGCGTCTCCTTGAGCGAGCGGTATGGCTCTCGATCATGGAGCGCTTGAGTCCCTTGCGCGGCTTCAGCGCCCGCGAGCGAATACCGAACCACCGATCGAACCACGGTCCAGCGCCAGACCTGCATGAATTAGCGCATGACGCCGTGCACATCCCTGCGCGTCTCATGCTGAATGGGGCAGAGCTCGTCACCGGGACGGGGGTCTCCGCCACTTCGATCAGACCCGCATGCGCTCGGCGATATGCCGTCTGTACGTGTCAGGTCACGCCTGATTGCATACCGCGAGAGAAGGCACCCCTGTTTCATGCCCGGGAGTGGATGAGTATTGTGCCCGATGAGCGAACGGGAGGCTGACCGCATGGCGAGTACCATCCATTCCAACGCCCGCACCACACCCCGGATCCGGCAGGAACTGCAGGAGGCGCCGGCCGGCGTCAGCGACCCGGAACTGGCCCGGCGCTACGGCATCAGTCGCATGACGGTGCGCAAGTGGCGCCGCCGGCGCACCGAGGTGGAAGACCGGACCCATCGTCCGAAGACGATGCACACGACGCTCACAGCGGAACAGGAGGCGATCGTGG
>NZ_ATUL01000036.1:0-18487 GCF_000420185.1 Thioalkalivibrio sp. ALR17-21
GGTCGTAGGAGGCCAGCCCCCTGGCCGATCTGCCCGGTGCGTCTTCTGGCCCCGATCGGCCAGAGGGCTGGCCTCCTACGGGTCCGGCGTGGGGTGGTGTTCCTTCAACCATTCCTTCAGGGCCGCGTCCATGCGCGTCTGCCAGCCCTTTCCGGTTGCGCGGAACGCGTCCACCACCTCCGGTGACAGGCGGATCGTGATTCGTTCCTTGGTCACTTCGGACCGTGGGCGACCGACCGGACGAAGGTTCGCGAACTCCTGTTCATCGGGCTCATGGGTGTCCGGATCCGCAGCGATGCCCTCGTTGACCCGGGTTTCCTCGTCGGCATCGTTCAGCGCGACCCGGCGGCCGTCACGTAGCGTTATAAATTTGGGCATAGCGAAGGATCTCCCGGTTGTTGGCCTTGCGCAGGCTGATAATGCGGCGAGCGGATCCCCGGTCCGTGAAGACGACGCAGTACAGCCGTTTTTCCCGGAGGGCGTACCCCGTCATCCGGCATTCGCCGTAATCGGCCCTGCGGTCCTCTATCGCCAGCAGCGTGTCGCAGTCGAGATGCGCGGCGTCGGCCAGGGAGACACCGTGTTTGGCCAGATTCGCGGCTTCCTTGTCCGCATCAAATTCGATCTCCATTTGAATATTGTATGTACAAAAAACATGTGCCGCCAGCGCCACCCGGCGCCGGAGACAGCCCGGACGCACAATCGGCCGGAGGGCCGGCCTCCTACCGGTGGTAGGGTTCGGCCTGTGGGAGGCCAGCCCCCTGGCCGATCGGGCGCCGGAGACAGCTCGGACGCACAATCAGCCGGAGGGCCGGCCTCCTACCGGTGGCAGGGTTCGGCCTGTAGGAGGCCAGCCCTCTGGCCGATCGGGCGCGGGATGTCGGGGCCTGCGGTTGGCCATGGTTCGTTGCGCCTTGCTGTGCCATATTGGAGCTGTATGTGGCAGAGGATGAGAGCCGTGGCACAAAACGAAAACGAGGTGCAGGTTGGCGCACAAGGCAGGGTGGTGATCCCGGCGGCACTGCGCAATACCCTGAAACTGCGCCCGGGCGACCGCCTGGTCGCGCGTCTGGTCGGGGAGAGCCTGGTGCTGGAACGGCGTGAGATCGTCGAGCAACGGCTACGTGATCGATTCAGGCACATCCCGCGGGACGTCAGCCTCTCGGACGAACTCATTGACGATCGGCGGCGCGAAGCCGGGCATGAACACGGTGAACCATGACCACCGTGCTGGATGCTTCCGCCCTGCTGGCCTTTTTGCATGACGAGCCGGGCGGAGACAGCGTGGCGCGTGCCCTCGACGGCGGCTGCGTGTCCACCGTGAACTGGTCCGAGGTTCTCCAGAAAGCCCTGCAGCGCGGGGTCGACGTCCGGGGCATGCAGCAGGAGTTCATGGATGTCGGGCTGGTGTTCGAGCCATTCACGGCGCAACAGGCCGAGCTGGCCGCACAGCTGTGGGAATCCTCCCGCCGACATGGCCTGTCAATGGCCGACCGTGCCTGCCTCGCGCTGGCCAGAGACAAGGCCCTCCCGGTCCTGACCGCCGATCGGGCATGGAGCCAGCTGGACCTGGACATCGAGGTTCGCTCGTTGCGTTAACCCCGCCAGCCGCTTGTGTCCGGGTCCTGGCCGACGGGGCAAGACTGGCACCGGGCAGATCGGCCGGAGGGCCGGCCTCCCACAGGGAAGGGAGGGGTAGGAGGCCAGCCCCCTGGCCGATCGGGGCCCGACGACCCTCCGAGGCGGATCGGCCGGAGGGCCGGCCTCCTACCGGTCGGGTGTAGTAGGAGGCCAGCCCCCTGGCCGATTTGGCCCCGATCCGGCCCCGATCCGGCCCCGATGCGCCGGCCGGAGGCCCGCACTGGGGTATGATGCCGACATGGACGATACCGTGATCCAGCCCGTGATCCTCGCCGGCGGTTCCGGGACCCGCCTGTGGCCGCTCTCGCGCGAGGCGCATCCCAAGCAGTTCCTGGCCCTGCCGCAGGCCGATGGCCCGACGCTCCTGCAGCAGACACTCGCCCGCGTAACCAGCGCCTCCCTTGGTTCGACCACCCCCCGCGGGAGGCCGGCCCTCCGGCCGACCAGCTCCGGCGCCCGATCGGCCGGAGGGCCGGCCTCCTACCGGGCAGGGTTTGGTTGTAGGAGGCCAGCCCCCTGGCCGATGCCCCCGGAACCTGCTGCGGAGCCAGATCCGGGGCCAGCCCCACACCCCGCGCCAGGCTTCGCCCCCGCCCGGATCATCGTCGGCGCCGAACACCGGTTCCTCGCCGCCGAACAGCTGCGCAGCGCGGGATACACCGACCTGCCGCCGCTGGTGCTGGAACCCGAGGGCCGCAACACCGCCCCCGCCATCGCCCTGGCCGCGGCCTGTGAAGAAGCCGCCGGCCGCGACCCGCTGCTGCTGATCCTGCCCGCCGACCACCACATCGCCCGCACCCGCGACTTTCACGCGGCCGTGGCCCGCGCCACCCCGCTGGCTGAAGCCGGCTACCTCGTCACCTTCGGCGTCACCCCCGAGCGCCCCGAGACCGGCTACGGCTACATCCGCCGCGGCGAGTCACTGGGTGATGCCGGCGCCCGCGTGGCCCGCTTTACCGAAAAACCCGACGCCGCCACCGCCCGGCAATACCTGGAAGAGGGCGGCTACCTGTGGAACGCCGGCATCTTCCTGTTCCGCGCCTCGCGCATACTGGCCGAACTGGAACGCCACGCCCCCGACATCCCGCGCGCCGCGCGCGCCGCCATCGCCGGCGCCCAACACGACCTCGACTTCCTCCGCCCCGACCCCGACGCCTTCCGCCAGGCCCCCGCGCGCTCCATCGACTACGCCGTGATGGAAGCCACCGACGCCGCCGCCGTCACCCCGCTGGACGCCGGCTGGACCGACATCGGCTCCTGGGAGGCGCTGGCCGCCCTGCAGGAACCGGACGTCCACGGCAACCACACCCGCGGCGACACCGTACTGGAGGACTGCAGCCGCAGCCTGGTGGAAGGCCACGACACCCTGGTCGCCGCCCTCGGCCTGCAGGAGACCGCCGTGATTGCCACCCCGGACGCCGTTTTCGTCGCACCCCGCGACCGGCTCCCCGAACTGCGTGCACTGGTCGAACGCCTGCGCGAGCAGGCCCGCCCCGAGGTGCATCAGTACCCCACCGTGCACCGCCCCTGGGGCCATTACCGCAGCATGGAGACCGGCGAGCGCTACCAGGTCAAGCACCTGCACGTGCGCCCCGGCGCGCGGCTCTCCCTGCAGCGCCACCGCCACCGCGCCGAACACTGGATCGTGGTCGCCGGCACCGCCCGCGTCACGCGCGGGGAAACCGTATATGATGTGCGGGAAGACCAGTCGACCTACATTCCCCTGCACGAGATCCATTGCCTGGAGAACCCGGGCGAGGAACCGCTGGAGGTGATCGAGGTGCAGACTGGGGATTATCTTGGGGAAGACGATATCGAGCGGTTGCGCGAATGGACGGAGTAGTCGTTGCTGAAGCAAAAATCAGAATGGGCGCGTCCGGATTCTGGCATCCATTCTTCCGCCCGGTTTAGTGGCACCGGTGTGAGTTTCAGACAGCAGCTATTGCGGGGCAGTGTGGGGAGCATCGCTGTCAAAGTCACCGGCACGGCGATCGGCTTTGCCCTGGCCGTGGTGCTCGCGAGGCTTCTGGGTCCGGAAGGCTACGGCACATACGCGTTCGTGTTGGCCTTGCTCAGCCTGTTGGCGATTCCGGCGCAGGCTGGCCTGCCCCAGCTCATGGTCCGTGAGACCGCCAAGACCGAGGCGCGGGAACAGTGGGGCCTGATGCGAGGGCTCTGGCGCTGGGGCAACGGCTTCGTGGCGCTGTTTTCCGCCGTGATGATCGTCGTCGGTGCGTTGTTGCTCTGGTTCGGTGAACCATGGCTGAGCGAAGCACGATGGCAAACATTGGCCGTCGGGCTTCTGCTGGTGCCGTTTCTTGCCCTGGGAAACGTTCGCGGTGCGATTCTGCGCGGACTACGACGGACCGTCGTCGGGCAGCTCCCGGAAACCGTATTGCGCCCCGCGTTGCTACTGATCCTGGTGCTGTTGCTCCCGTGGCTGTGGGCGGACTTCGTCTTGTCGGCAGCCAGCGTAATGGCCCTGCACGCTGCCGCGGCGCTCGGGGTCTTTGTGATCGGCACCTTCTTGCTGTTGCGTGCTCGGCCACAGCCGGTTGCGTCCGGCCCGGTACCGGAATACGAGTCGGCGTACTGGCGCAACGCTGCCTTTCCATTGGCACTTCTGGCTGGTCTGCAGCTAATCAACCAACAGGTGGATATTCTGCTGCTTGGCCTCATCCAGACCGATGGCGATGTTGGCGTCTATCGGGTTGTCTTTCAGGTGGCTACGCTCGTCATCTTCGGTCTTCAGGCATTGAACCAGGTGCTCCAGCCGTATTACGCCCGGATGTATGCACAGGGAGAAATGGAGCGGCTGCAGCGCCTTGTGACCTACAGCGCACGCGTCATCCTGCTGATTGCCATTCCTCCGGTGATCGTGATGATCGCGTTCGGGGCACCCCTGCTCGAGTGGGTCTTTGGCGCCGAATACCGCGCAGGCGCCACCGCCCTGGCCATACTGGCGGTCGGGCAGCTTGTGAATGCGGCGATGGGATCGGTCGGCATGCTGCTGAACATGACCGGCCATGAACGCGATACAGTACGCGGGGTAGCGATCGCTGCAGTGTCGAATGTCCTTCTGAACCTCGCGTTAATCCCCATGTTTGGATTGGAGGGTGCCGCTGCCGCTACCGCCGCGACGCTACTTATCTGGAACCTGATTCTCTGGTATTACGTACACCGGCGTCTGGGGATTGAAAGCTCAGCCGTGTCAATTACTACCAAAAGCAACCGTCTCACTTGAGCCATCCGGATCGAGCAAGCTGAAAACGTGCCCTATGCTTTCTAATGAAACGCCCAATTGGTTACTGGAGGTATCGAGTGTCCCCATTTATGCTCGGCATCCGTTCGCGCTTCCCCCGCACTTATTCAGCCCTTCACGCCGCCGCAAAGGCTTGGAGGCCTTGCTTATCCCAGCCCGTAGCCTACAGTACCAGTCGACCGAACTCAGAGCCTTTCCTGATGATAGTGGGGGCAGGGCGTTCCGGTAACACCCTTTTCCGGCGCCTTCTGATGGAGCGCTCTCCCCTCTATATCCCCCCCGAAACCTACGTATTGGGAAAAATTGCGGACCTGAGATTGTCCGCCAGAGGGATCGGGTGGGCGTCTACAGTCGATCTGATGTTAGCAACCTTGGAGTACCACCCCGAGTTCACAACCTTCGACACCGCCAATTTGAGAGATCTTGCTCTAGAGGCAAAGGGCTGGCCAGAGGTCGACCGTACCGTAAATACCCTTCTTCTTGCGTTATACCGGACGCTCGCAAAAAACTGCGAAAGTGACGCAATATACTATGGTGATAAGACACCGCTAAACACGATGAACCTACATCGGATCGCGCCTTTTTTCCCGGATGCGCGATACGTCTACCTGCTTAGGGATGGTGTGGATGTGGCCAAGTCATACGTTGATGCCGGAATATATCCCGATATCTCTTCGGCGGCCAAGAGGTGGCGTGACAGCGTCCGCCACTGGGAAAGCTTCAGGGTGGGTATTGGCTCGGCCAGATATGTGGAGATCCGTTATGAGGATCTGGTGAAGAATCCGGAATCGGAAATAAGGAATGTGATATTTCACCTGGGTTTGCCCGTCAGGGATAGTGTGATCGACGTTTCGGCTTGTCTTGGTGATGTCGATAAGCTCGCCCACCATGAAAATGTTGCAAGACCCCCGTTTTCTGGATCCATAGGGAAGGGTAGAGTGCGTATGACACCAAACGAGGCGCGTCAGGTTCGACCAATCCTCAATCGATTTCTAAAGCGGTATGGCTATGATCGAGTATAGGTAGAACATCCGCGCGGTCTTGCTGGCATTCTGGCCTGCCTGGCTCTCCTTTTTGTTGTTAGCTAGGAGTGTGGGAAGGAGTGTAGGATGTCTCATTATGTAGCATTCGGTGTGCTTTGGTGTCCAGAAAGGTAAAGGTTATGTCATGTCGCGTTTGATAGTAAGTTGCACCACCACAAGCCGTCGGATGCGATTTCTGTATTACATGCTGCAGTCGCTTAAGGCGCAGACTGTTCAGCCAGATCTTATCCTGGTCAACCTATCCTCGACTGCCTATTTGGCGGATGATGGCGTGAACGATAGACCGGAATGGCTGGATGGAGATAACGTGTTGGTGAATTGGGTGCCGAATACCGGCCCCTATAGAAAGTTGTTGCCAGCTGTCGAAATCGCTGAATCTGACGATCTTATACTGACGGCCGATGACGATATCCTTTACGGAGAGAACTGGGTGGAACGGCTGGGGGAACTTGCTGGGAAGTATAAGGGACACATCGTCAGTGGGCGGGCTAGATGCATCAAGCGAAGCCTGACCGGAGGTTGGCAAAACTACCAGCTTTGGAAGCTCGTTGCTGAACCGATGTGCGGTTTCGAGATTTTGCCAACAGGAGGTGCCGGGGCAGTCTATCGCAAGGGTCTATTGGACCTGGACTTTTTGATGGATCCGATGTTCGCAGATCTGGCACCGACTACGGATGATCTCTGGTTTCGTGCGGCCAGCATGCGTAAGGATGTAAACGTCGCGGTCGATCCGCGCATCAGTCAGGATAATATCCGCCTGCGGCATGAACAGGGCCTGTTTGAGCATAATCAAGGTCGTGCACGGCGTTTGGGGGAGAAGGTAAGAGAGCAGACCGTCGGCAACGTGCAGGCCTGGATGGGGCTGCCTACGACCGAAAATGACCGGGCTTGGCGACGGATCATCCGATATTCGGATAGTTGGCCGAAAGGTCTTGTCGGTTTGTGAAGGCTATATATTCGGTTGGCGTGACTGAAAAGAACATGGGTGAGGTGTCCCGTATGTATGGCGAAAAAGGGGAGGGTGCTTGGGTGATCCGGTATGTGGGAGTGGGGTGGTGGTGCGGGTCGGGTAATGTAGCTTATTAGGAATTCAGCCGTATGTAATCCAATTCGTCTTGTAATGAGCATCCATTATTTGTGACGCTGTCGGTAGTAGTGGCTATGTGGTCGGCAAGCTCGATATAGCTGGCCATATTGGAAATGTGATCGTGCAGTGGCTGTTTGCGCTGGTGAATTCGTTGTGTGGCCGTTTCGGTGTCGATCTGGCAGTGAATAATTCTTAATGGGTTGGATGAGGTCCGGTGGCGAATGGCCATATATTGATCGAGGTAGTCCTTCGGATCCGGATGGTGCAGCGCCAGTGCAATGCTGGCCTGGGTAATGGATTCGTCGCAGAGTACGGGGCTTATGGGAGAGTGGTCCTGGCGGGTCTGAATGAACGCAACATCAAGGCATGCGCGATAAAGTAGCTGGATGCGCCGCGCGACCTGTGTAGCGTCCCCGCGAAGCTGTCCCAGTTCGCGATGGGCATGTTCGATCACGGGGATAAGGTCTTCGCTTCGGTCGCCCAGGGCACGCCACGCGCTGGATGGGGTGATCTGCTCGGCAAGGATATACCGCAGTGGCGGAATTGCGCAGGCGGCGGTATAGCAGAACGCAGCCAGTCGGGATCGGCGGCGGATTTCTCGGGCGAGATGGTTCGCCTTCGCTTTGGCCATGGACTCGGGGTGCGGGCGCAGGGCGGACGATCGGGTGAGTTGTCGGACGAGGGTAGTCTTGCCGGATCCCGGGGCACCGATCAGTTCGATGATTGGAGGAGAGGTGTCCATGGCCATATTTTATGGGCGCGAGGCGAGCGGGTGAACAAAGTCGATGAATGAATTGGCGCGATCGTGCCACGTGTCGCGTGCCGTTGAACCGGTCCACTCCGGGGGGGATGCGAGCGCGTTTTCGATTGCGTTGGCGAGTTCGCCCGGGGAGTCGGGCGGGTATGTCGAGACGACGCCAGGGGGAGTGGGTGTTGAAGCAAACGGCCCGGTACGGGCGGCGACAACAGGCAAGTGGCACGCCAGCATCTCGTGAAGCTTCTGGGGGTAACAATAGCTTCCGAATTGGCCGGGGACGTTGCAGATGACCCCGACGTCGAGAGCGTTCAGAACCAGTGGCACCTTCTCGACGGATATGTGTCCGAGGTCGTGAACCGGGAGATTGGTGGGTGGTTGCCAGGAGTCATCACGGGGGCCGGCGACCAGCAGGCCTGTGTCTCCACGTTTTGAGCCAAGGATGGCGGCGGCACGACTCAGGATGTCGATTCCGCGGTCGGAGGTGAGTGATCCCGCCGTTCCGAACAGACGCAGATCGGTGGACAGGTCCAGTTGTGCCCGGACCTGGTTCCGGTCGATGGGGCGAAATCGGTGGCCGTCCGCGGCGTTGGGCAAATGCAGGGTTCGGTGGGCACCGTGTTGCGATGCATATCGGCTGAGATCCTGTGAAGCGCATGTTACCGCATGGGCGTTACGGATTGCCGAGTGGAGCAGACGACGGAGCCCGGGAAGCCGGGTGAGACCGAAGGCTTCGTAGTTATCTTTCAGGTCAATGACTGAAGGGATGCCGTACCGGCCGGCTGCGCGTTCGCCGGCGACCGTAATCAGCGCATCCGACCCGGTCCAGATGAGATCCGGTTCAAAGGTCCGGATCGTCGCGCGGATCGCTCGAAGATAGCGGTCGAAGCGCAGCAAGGGACCGGAGCGGATTGGCAGGAGTTCCCAGCTAACTGCCGGGTCGGAGGGCGAGCCATTGTTCCCCTTCTCCTGTTCGGGTCGGTAGTCTGCGACCAGGCCGCGGACGTCGTGGCCCAAGCATGCGAGCTCTTCGGGGATCGCAAAGCATCGGCCATGGAGATGGGTTAGCGCGTCCAGACCCATGTGATGGCGTTTGGTGAGGACGAGGATCTTCATCCGAGGTCCCGGTAAAGGAGTTGGAAACGCCGGGCGGTCGCTTCGCGATCATAATTCTGCAGTGCGTGGCTCCTGCCCTGGCTCGCGAGGTTTCGTACCCGTTCGGGGTCATTCATCAGGGAGTGCAGAGCGCTGGCGATCTGCTCTGGATCGCCGGGGCGGACACGCAGGCCGCTCTGGTCGTCAGGTATCGGGTCGCGGACCGCGGGCAGGTCGGACGCGATAACCGCGCATCCGCAGCCCATGGCTTCCACGACGACCAGTCCGAAGCCTTCCTGGTCGCCGTCCGCGGCTTCAACGAAAGGGAAGACCGCGATGGCCGCGCGTCGGTAATACTCGGGTAGCGTGTGGTGGGGTACAGCGCCATGAAACCTTACCTGGTCGTCTATTCCGAGTTCGCGGCTCTGCGCCTCGAGTTTGGCGCGGAGAGGGCCGTCGCCAACAATGTCGAGGGTTGGGCGTTCCAGTGGTTCAAAGCGTTGGAGGGCTTCCAGGAGATGAGCGAGGCCCTTTTTCTCGACAAGGCGGCCCACGAAGATGAGGCGTCGGGGGTCGCGCTCCTGAGGAGGCGAGTCGCCGGGGCTGAACCGCTTGGTCAGGTCGGTACCCATGGGTATGACCGCCGGTGACGACTCGGGGTGCAGACGCCGTGCTTCTTCGGCCATGGCCTGGCTGACCACGCTGGTGGCGTCCACCTGTTGAAGAACCCAGCGTTTGATCCGAGTCATCAGGCCGCCCTTCAGGCCGAACAGATCGCCCCCGTGGGAAGTGCACAGGATCGGGATGTCTGTGCGACCCGCGAGGCGGCGGGCGATGAGCGCGGCGAGGCCCTGAGGGATGAGCCAGTGGGCATGGATGATGTCGACTTTGGGTTCGCGACGCAGCCGGAGTGCAAGACTGGCGATCTGGGCAAGAAAGAAAAAGGGAAGCTGGAGCGCCCGAACGGGTTTCTGCTTGAGCCGCTGCGTCATGCCTCCTTGATAGGCGGCGGACTCCCAGCGGGGGACCCAGTAAACGAAACGGGAGACCGGTATCTCCTCCAGTGTCTCGCGTCTGGCGGCGCCGGGGGCATGTGGGGCCAGGATCTCGACGGCGACATTGGGGCGCAGTGAGCGGGCCAGGTCGAGGATGAAGCGCGGCTCGGAGTCACCGGCCCAGCGCGGCAGCGTCGAGGCCGTCATCAGAACCCTTAAGCGGGGGCAATCCTGTTCGGAAGCATGAACCGTCATGGTCTCTTGCGGCATCCCTGGCTGCGGCCTTTCCTTGCGGCCCGTGCGTGGCCTTGGGTATGCAGGTCGGAGTCGGCTGAGGAACATAGCCTACCATGGGCGGCGAGAGATCATTGCGGAAAAGCGGGGGGCAGCCCGGCACCCGAGTGGTGGCGGTAGGGGGGTAAACGTGACGCTCAAAATGGCTCTCATTCCGTGGTTGGGCGTGGCGGTGGCGACCTGTGTGAGTTTTGTGGTGTGACCGTATGGTTCTGGTTCGCTTTAATCGCCCTCCGAGTGCGCATCCTTGTACATGAGCTGGGTAATCTGCTCGGACACCAGGCCGATCAGGAAGATGGTGACGCCGGCGGTGAGCATGAAGATGGTGGCCAGCGACAGCCGCCCCTGGGTGAGAAAGGTGAACGCGTAGTACCCCACGCCCAGCAAGCCGTGCAGGAACGCCACGGGCACGAACAGCTTGAGTGGCGAATAGAGCGTGCCGATCTTGAAGATGATCAGCAGGAAGCGGATGCCGTCCTGAATGGGGCGGATATGGCTCTGGCCAATGCGTTTGGCGGCGTGGATGGGCACGTAGCACACCGGGTAGCCGGCGCGGAAGAACGCCATGGTGATGGTGGTCGGGTAGGAAAAGCCGTTGGGCAGCAGGTGCAGGAACTCGCGGAACAGCCGCGCGCGTACTGCCCGAAAGCCGGAGGTTAGATCCTCGATCCGCTGCCCGGTCATGAAGCTGGCCAGCCGGTTGTAGAAGCGGTTGGCCAGGCCGCGGCCCACGTTGGCCTGCGAACCGCGCTGGCGCGCGCCCACTGCCATGTCGTAGCCGTTGTCCAGGCGTTCCAGCAGGCGCGGGATATCCGCCGGGTCGTGCTGGCCGTCGGCGTCCATGAACACCAGGATCTCGCCATGCGCCGAACGCGCCCCGCGCTTGATCGCGGCGCCGTTGCCCATGCTGTAGGGCTGGGTGACCACCCGGGCGCCGGCCTCGCGGGCCACCTGTTCCGTCTCGTCGGTGGAGCCGTCGTTCACCACCAGGATCTCGGCCTCGGGGAACTGCCCGGCCAGCGCGGAGACGACGGGACCGATGGCGGCGTCCTCGTTTTTGGCGGGGAGGATGATGCTCAGCTGCGGATCCATGCGCTTCACTCCATGTTGGCCTGCCCGGTCCTCGGGGCCGGGATCGGGTAATCCGGTGCGAGCAGGTCCTCGAGGATGGCCCCTCGCAGGTGCTCGCGCTCGCGCTCATAATACCCGGTTCGTTCGGTGTAGCGGGCGCGGATGCCGTCGATGTGCGTGCCTCGGGCGCGGGTGTCCAGCGGCGTGGTCTCCAGGAACACCAGGGCGTCTTCCAGATGGCCGGCGCTGGCGATGCGCGCGGTCACGGCCAGGACCCGCCCGGGCCGGGGTTCTTCGCCCAGGGAGCGCCGGTAGGCGGCCACCGCGGGTTCGATCTCGCCCTGGTCCAGGTGCACATAGCCGCGCCACAGTTCCAGGGTGGAGCCCAGGCCGGGGCGGTTGCGGGCCCGGTCGTCGGCCTCCAGCCGGTCGATGATGGCGAGCACGTCTTCGGGCTGGTCCAGTCCCGGGCAGCCTCCGCCGTGCAGGTGTTCCAGCAGGGTGTTCACCTGCGAGCGCTGCACCGAGCGTACCGCGCTCATGGAGGCGAGGGCGTCCAGCGTGCCTTCCAGTGGCTCATGCGGGTCGCGGCCGCGTTCGCAGGCGATGCCCACGGCACGGATGCGCCAGGGAATGCCCTCGGGGTTCAGTTCGATGGCTCGACGGATCAGCCGTTCTTCTTCCTCATAGTGCCCGGTCTCGCGCCAGAATCCGGCCAGGTAGTGCTGGGCACGGGCCGAGTCCTCGCGGGCCTCGGCCCAGCCGCGGGCCTGCTGGAAGGGGCTGCCCCACAGGTCCGCACGCAGCGCGGTCACCAGGGCCAGTGCGGCGATGACCAGCAGGGGCACCAGCGTACGGGTGAGCGCATCCGGGCGTTTCCAGCGCAGCCAGGCCAGCGCCAGCGGCAGGCCGAGCAGGGCGGCGGCCAGGTGGTTGCGGTGTTCGAAGTACAGCTCCAGCTGGATGAAGCTCGACTCCAGCAGATGCGCGGCCAGAAAGAACAGGATGGCCGCCGCCAGCGCCGGGAAGCGCAGTCGCCACACGATGGCCAGCGCGGCCAGGGTTATCCAGGCCGCCCAGGCCAGTGCCGTGGTCCAGGGGCTGAACAGGCCGGTGGAGACCGTAATATGGTCCTGAAACACCCCGCCCGTGACCGGTCGGGGCAGGGCCAGGTGGCCCACGTAATCCCACAGGATGCGGCCCTGGGTGAGCAGGCGCTCCAGCGCGGTAAAGCCGCGCGTGCCCGGGTCGTCGCTCAGCAGGGCCCCGGCGCGGGTGGCCAGATAGGCCAGCAGCAGCGCGACGGGCACGCCCAGCACGATCCGCCGCCACCAGACAAACCCGCGGGTCGGCTGCAGGCCGTGCCGCCGCGCATGGGCGGCGAGGATGGTCCCTTCCAGCACCAGCGCCAGCAGCGGCAGCAGGGCCCCGTTTTCCTTGGAGAGCACGGCCAGCAGGCCGCACCCGCCGATGCCGCCGGCCATACCGAGTACCGTGGCCGGGCGGACCTCGGGCGGGTGCGCCAGCCGCGTGCGCACGTACAGCCACAGCCCGGCCAGCACGAACAGTGTGGCGAGCTGCGCCATGCGCTGCACCACGTACAGCGTGGTGGAGACCCACAGCGGGTGCAGCAGCCACAGCGCCGTGGCCAGCAGGGCCACCAGCGCGGCGGTGCGGGCGTCTGCCTCCAGTGCCCGTGCCAGCCGGTGCAGCAAGCCGAACAGCACCACGCCGATGGCCAGATGGATGAGCACGTTGGTGTGCTTGAACGGCTCGGGATCCGCCGGCCAGTTGCGCGCATCGATCAGGAACGAGGCCATGGCCACCGGCCGTCCGGTGGGGCCGGCAAAGCCCGAGAGCACGTACAGCCAGAATGCCTGCAGGTTGTCGATGGTGCCGTAGAAACCGAGCAGGGCCAGGTTGGTCAGATCATCGAAGATGAAATCGCCGGACAGGCCCGGGCGGTAGACCAGCCAGGCGAGGGCCAGCAGAAGGAGCAGGGCCAGCCTTGCGCGCCATGCCGTATGAGATCGAACGGAGTTCAGCCGCGTCATGGCATGACCTCCCCATGGGGCCGGAGCTCGCCCGGTTCGATCTCGCCCGGCTCGATCGGGTCCGGCTCCTGTCGGCGTTCATCGAGCTGGGCCTGCAGGGCGCGTCGGGTGCTGCCGTGCCGGTCGGCCTCTGCCGCACGCATCAGGCTCTGTTCTGCCTGGTGCAACATTCCACTGACGATCTGAAAACGCGCCAGCCGCAGCCAGGCCACCTCGTTGCCGGGGCGGTGGGCGGTTTCCTCGAGCAGGAGTTCGTACCCGCGTTCGCGCTCGCCCGCGACGTTGATCAGGAAGTCGGCCAGCGCGGGGCGCAGGCGGCTCCGGTCGGGATGGAGCTCATAGGCCGTTTCCAGCACCCGCTGCAGCCGCTGCGGGTCCAGATCGATGGTGCCGTCGGCCTGCGCGCGCGCCAGCGACATCAGCGCACCCACGTCCTGCGTGGTCAGCGGCCCGCGGCGGATGTATTCCTCCATGGCGGTCCACCATACAGGGTCCACGTTTAGTCCCGGGTGCCGAGCATGTTCGAAGATCAGCCCCTGATAGGGCGTAAGGGTGGCGCCGGGCAGGCGGGCGGCGCGCTGCATCTGTTCAATGGCCAGTCCGTATACCGGCTGGCCCGGTTCGGCGCCTGCCTGAATCAGGATGAGGCCCAGATGGTAGCTGGCCCGTGGGGAGTCTTCCTGCCGGGTTCCTTCGAAGTACGCCAGTTGCACCGGATCGCTCCACTCGCTGGCCCGCAGAAAGGTGAGAAACCCGTAGAGTGCGATCAGGCCGATCACGGCTGCCTTGCGCGCGAACGCAAGCGAGTCGCCTGGCCGCCCCGAGAGCAGCACCCCGAACACCGCCATGATCAGGCCGGCCGAGGCGATGTGATTGCGGTGCTCGTACACCAGCTCCAGGCCGATGATGGTGGACACCAGCAGGTGCGGGATGAAGAAGAACAGTATCCCGAAGGTGATGAGCGGGTGACGGCGCCACAGCGCGAAGGCCCCCGCGACCAGCCCGAGCAGGCCCAGCGCTGCCGGCAGGCTGGTCCAGGGGTCGTTCCAGGCGCGGGCGAGCGGGAAGGCATCGTGATACAGGGTAAGCGTGCCGGGTGCGGGCGCGACGATGTTGCGCATGTAGAACCACATGGCGTGGGCCTGGGTCCACAGGCGCTCCCACAGATCGAACGGGCGGTTGGGGAGCTCGGGGTTCACCGGCAGTACCGTGGCCAGGCCGGCCACGCCGGGCAGCACCAGCACCAGGCCGAACAGCCAGTAGAGCCCGCGCCGGGTCGCCGTACCGGCCGCGCCAAAGCCGAACAGCAGCCATTCGGCCAGCAGCGCGAACACCGGCAGCATGACCCCGCTTTCCTTGCTGAGCACGGCCAGGGCCGTGCCGAGGCCCAGCCCGCCCAGCACCAGCGCCCAGCCGCTGCGCAGACGCCCGCGTTCGATCCGCAGGCGCCCGAGGATGTAGGCAATGAGGCCGGCCAGCATGAACAGCGTGGCCAGCGCCTCCATGCGCTGGACCACGTACAGCACGCCGGTCAGGTTGATGGGGGCCAGCGCCCAGGCGGCGGCTACGGCCAGAGCGAACATCGGCAACGGAACGACCAGGCTCAGGCCATGGCCGCGCCGTTCGGTCAGGCGGTGCTCGAGCCGGCGCGCGACCAGCAGCGCCAGGGCAAACACGAGCAGCGTGTTGATCAAGTGGATCACCACGTTGGTGATCTTCATCGGGAACGGGTCCAGCCCGAAAAAATAGCGTTCCAGGGCGAAGCTGCCCATGGCGATGGGCCGGTTCAGGCGGCCGGAATCCGCGGAAAACGCCGCGGCGCGCAGCTCGGCCCACGACAGGTGATCCATCTCCAGGGCGGCGTTGTCCACGATATTGGGCATGTCGTCGAAGACATAACCCCCGGTGCTGCCGGGCGCGTAGACCAGTGCAACAGCCGCCAGCAGGGCGACCAGAAGGATGGCGCTCAGCGTGGTACCGGATAGGGTGCGGGAGGGTCCGTTCACCGTGGCCTCGTGGCGGATGTCTGGAACTGCGGGGAGGGGGTGGAAAAAGAACACCCCGCCGGAGCGGGGTGTTCGGTGCCGGTATCAGCCGATGATCGGCTGAAGGTCAGCCCGGCTTACTGACGGCAGTCGGTCGGCAGGTACTTGGTTTCCAGGTCGCCGGGGCGGCAGTTCCACTGCAGACTGCCGGCGGACGTCGTGGCCGAGAACTCCAGCGTATCCCCATCGATGGCGGCGTTGGCCTGATTGCCGAAGGTGATCGTGATGATGCCGTCGGCGTCGCTCGGCTCCTCGCCAGACGTGCCAGCATTAACATGGGTCACGTAAGAGCCGGTGATCTCTTCGGAGGGTTCCAGACCGTATGAGGCATTGTCGGAGGCGAAGGCGCCGCGCTGGTTTACATATTCGGCCACGGCGGTGCGGGCACCGGCGGCCAGCGACATGCCTTCCGAGACCTGGGCGCGGACGGTGTAGTCCTGGTAGGCCGGCAGGGCGATGGCCGCCAGGATACCGATGATCGCGACCACGATCATGAGTTCGATGAGGGTGAAACCCTTCTGGACTTGCTTGCGCATGGTGTTGCTCCTTGCTCTTGGGAGTTGGTCAGGGTCCTGCTAAACCCTGCCTGAAAGTATGCAATCGTAATGCCAAGTATTGCAATACTACGGGCGGGGAAATTTGGGCCAGCTCAGTCGGCCCGGCATCCCGAGGGCAGCAGGCGGGTGGGGACGTCCCCCTGGCCCAGGCACTGCCAGGTCAGCCCGGAGCTGGCAGTGGAGGCGGAGAACACCATGTAGCCGCCGGCCACGCGTGTATTGGCATCGTTCCCGATCAGGGCCCGGATGGTGCCGTTATCATGCACCTCAATGGATTCGGTGTAACTCCCCGCATATCCCTGAGGGTCTTCCAGCCCGGCCGATTCGTTGGAGGCGGGGAAGTGGCCCCGTTCGTTGTAGAACTCTTCCACGGCATTCCGCGCCGGGCCCACGAGCGAAACGCTTTCCGCGAGCTGTGCCCGCACCTGGTAGTCCGCGTAGGCAAACAGCGCGAGGCTCGCGAGGATGCCGATGATCGCGACCACGATCATGAGTTCGATCAGCGTGAAGCCCTTCTGGATGAGTTGTCGCATGGTGCTGCTCCTTTGTTTTTTGTGCGGGCAATCACATTTCGTGCCAACTCATGCACCCCGAGTGTGACGGCGATTGTCAGTCTCGGGTGACGAAATTGGTCACCTCGAGTGACAACCTTGGTCAGTTTGCGGGTATTCCTCAGCGCGCCCGTCGGGATTCTCACCCCCGCCCGCAGCCGCTTGTATGTTCTCGCTGCCCGGCCAATAATCCTTCCTCCCCCACGCAGGAGCGCAGCCCCCTGCGCGTGGGGGTGCTGGACGTGCCCGATCGGCCAGAGGGCTGGCCTCCTACCGTGTTGTAGGAGCGCAGTCCCCTGCGCGTGGGGGTGCTGGACATGCCCGATCGGCCAGAGGGCTGGCCTCCTACGGGCCCGGCACCCTGTGGGAGGCCAGCCCTCTGGCCGATCGGGGTCTGGATACGCCCCATCGCGCAGGAGCCTGCTCGCAGGCGAAACGCCAAGGTGGTATACAAAGAACAATGATTAAATCCCGGAAAACACGCTACGCCGCCCGCTTCGTCATCTTCGCCGCCGCGTTCGCGTTTCCCGGCGTTGCCGCCGCCGACATCACCGTCCACGCCGTGTTCGACGGCCGGGCGGTCCTGTCGGTGGACGGCGAGCGGGCCGTGGTGGCCGAGGGCGAGAGCGGCCCCGGCGGGGTTCGGGTGCTGCAGGCGGGCGGCGGACGCGTACAGGTGGAGTTCGCGGGGGAGACCCGCTGGCTGGAGCGCGGGGCGGGGGAACCCGCTTCCACAGGGGCTGGCGATGCGGATTCGGCCGATGGTGAAGCTGCGGGCCGTGAGAGAGAGGCCGCCGACCCCGGGATCACCGTGTACCCCGATTCTCGCGGGGTGCACAGCCTGACCGTGGGCGTGAACGGCCGGGCCATCACCATGGAGGTGGACCGCGAGGCCGAATCGGTGATGCTGCGCGAGCGCGATGCCGAACGCGCCGGGGTGGACGCCGACGCCGGCAATACGGTGCACCTGCGTACCGAGCGCGGCCGCGTGAACGCCCGCCGCGTGACGCTGGATGAAGTGCGGGTGGGCGGCATCCGCCGCAGTGGCGTGAGCGCGGTGATCGTGCCGGACGATCACATCCACCGGGCGCGCCTGGGGCGGACCTTTCTCGATCGGGTGGAGGTGGAACCCAGCGGTGACGCGCTGATTCTGCGGTAGGGGGTGCCCCGGTTCGCCTGCGAGCAGGCTCCCACAGGCCGATGTGGGGGTGCGTGGGAGCGGCCTCGGCCGCGAACCGGACGTGCGTGCGCCCCGGGTTCCGGCTGTTCGCCTGCGAGCAGGCTCCCACAGGCGGGTGGCGGGTGCGTAGGAGCGGCCTCGGCCGCGAACGGACGTGCGTTTGCCCCGGGCCCAACCTGTTCGCCTGCGAGCAGGCTCCTGCAGGCGGGTGGGGAGGCTGTTCGTGTGCGGGCACACTCCTACGATGGGCGATGTGTCCTTGCCGGTCCACGGGGGGTATGATCCAATACGCTCCGTTCGTTCAGGGGGTGAACGGCGCCGGCCGTGCGGATGCATCCGCGTGTTCGCGGGTCGCCCCTCCCGGCGCCGACGTGCCGAAAGCCCCTCGAAGGCGGTGAATTGCAGCGAGACGAGATCCAGTACCGCATTCTGAAGATCCTTCAGGACCATCCCGAGCTGAGCCAGCGCGAACTGGCGGAACGGCTGGGGGTGTCGGTGGGCAGTGCGCATTATTCCCTGAGGGCGCTCATCGACAAGGGCTGGGTCAAGGCGGGCAACTTTGCCCGCAGTGAGAACAAGACCCGCTACCTGTACAAGCTTACCCCTCATGGCGTGGCGGAAAAGGCCCGGCTGGCGCGCGCGTTCCTCCAGCGCAAGCGCGAGGAGCATGCCGCCATTCAGGCGGAGATCGCGGCGCTGGAGGAAGAGCTGAGGCAGAGCCGGTAGGAGGCCAGCCCCCTGGCCGATGGGGCCGTGTTGTAGGAGCGCAGCCCCCTGCGCGATGGGGCATGTCCAGGGCCCGATCGGCCAGGGGGCTGGCCTCCCACGGTGTAGGAGCGCAGCCCTCTGCGCGATGGG
>NZ_ATUL01000037.1:0-16083 GCF_000420185.1 Thioalkalivibrio sp. ALR17-21
TCTTCCCATTCTTCGCTGCTGTCCGCGGTGGCGGACTTCTGCTGCGTCCGGGCGCGCGGGGCCGGCTTCTTCTTCTCCTCTTCCTTCTTCGCGGCGGGACGAGTGCTGCCGGCGGCGGCCGGGCGCTGTGCCCGGTTTTCCTCGGTGCGCCCGGCGGGGCGGGCAGCCGCGGCCGGAGCGGCCGGGGCCTCGCTGCGCGAGCCCTTGAAGAAGGCCATCAGCTCGAGCAGTTCGCGAGCCTGATCGTCGAGGGACTCGGAGGCGGAAGCGGCCTCCTCGACCAGGGCGGCGTTCTGCTGGGTAACCTCGTCGAGCTGGGAGACGGCCTTGTTGATCTCGTCGAGCCCGGTGGACTGCTGCTCGGAGGCGGCGGCGATCTCGGCGATGATGTCGGAGACCTTCTTGACCGAGTCGACGATCTCTTCCAGGGCCTTGCCGGAGGCGTCGACGAGCTTGGTGCCCTCGTCGACCTTTTCGACCGAGTCGGAGATCAGGGACTTGATCTCCTTGGCGGCCTGGGCGCTGCGCTGGGCGAGGTTGCGGACCTCGGTGGCGACGACCGCGAAGCCGCGGCCCTGTTCGCCGGCGCGGGCGGCTTCGACCGCGGCGTTGAGGGCGAGCAGATTGGTCTGGAAGGCGATCTCGTCGATGACACCGATGATGTCGGAGATCTTTTTCGAGGACTGGTTGATCTCGCCCATGGCGCCGACGGCCTTGCTGACGACCTCGCCACCCTCGGCGGCCTTGTCGCGCGCGGCGACGGCGAGCTGGTTGGCCTGCTTGGAGTTGTCGGCGTTGGATTTGACCGTGGAGGTCATCTCTTCCATGGAAGAGGCGGTTTCCTCCAGCGAGGAGGCCTGTTCCTCGGTGCGCTGGGACAGATCGGTGTTGCCCTGGGCGATCTCGGAGGAGGCTGAACGCACGTTGTTGGCACCTTCCAGGATCTGCCCGACCAGCCGGTCGAGGTTGTCGATGGTGTCGTGGATGGCGTCGCGGAACTCCGCGAACTCGCCCTGGAAGTCCCCTTCCAGTCGCGCGGTCAGATCGCCCTCGGACATCGCCTGCATTACGCGCGAGCCTTCGCGCAACGGCGGTACCACCGCGTCCAGCAGTTCGTTGACGCCCTCGGCGATGTTCTTCACGAAACCGTCGTAGTCGTCCGGGGTCAGGCGCTCGTCCAGCTTGCCGCGTGCCGCATCGCGGATCAGGGTGTCGATGTTCGCTTCGGCCTGGCGCAGGTCGGTCACGTCCTCCCATTCGACCATGTAGCCGGATGAATTGCCGTCCTCGTCGGTCAGCTGGGTGGCCTTCAGCTCGACCTGGAGGTCACCCATGCGCAGCGTGTGTTTCGCCGGCAGTCCGGTGTGGCCGGCCCGCGATTCGCGTGGGGCATCGAGATAGATCTCGGCGAGGTTGCAGCCCCTCGGATTCAATGGATCGAATCCGCGGGCATGCTCCTGGATCTCCTTGTGGTACTCGCGCAGAAGCGCCTGCGCCGCCGGATTGGCATAGGTCACCCGCAGGTCTGTGTCGGTCATCATCTGGGCCTGGGCCGAACCCTCGAAGGCGGAGCGCATGCGCGCCAGCTCGCGTTCGAAGCGGTTGCGCTCGGTGACGTCGTTCCACTCCACCATGTTGCCCAGATAGCGCCCGTTGGCGTCGACGATGGCCGAGGCCTTCAGCTTGAACTCAAGGTCCGCCACTTCGATCTCGGCTTCCCATGGCAGGCGCGACGGATCCTGCAGGATCGCGCGCTGGTGGGCGGGGTTCTCGTGGAACTGGTCAATGGACTGGCCGACCAGATTGTCCGGGTCGAAGTGGGGGAAGCGTTCGCGGATCGACCCCTTGCGGTTGCGAAGGAGTTCGACCACGGACTGATTCGCGTAGATGATGTTCATGTCCGGGTCGCACATCATCACCGACATGCTGGCGCCTTCGCAGGCGGCCCGCATGAACTGGGCATCCAGTTCGACGCTCGGGGTTTCGGACTGCGGGTTATCTGCCATGGCGGTGTCCTCGCTGGACGTGTTCTGCGAATTTTCGGGCTTGCTCGATGCGGCGGTCTTTCTGCGCGAACGCCGCGCGGCCGGCTTCTTCGTCGGAGTGGCGCCGGCCTGAGGGGCACTGTTGTCAGGCGTCTCGACCGCGGAGTTTTCCGGGGTGTTTTCCGCGCCCGCAGCGGGTGTGGCGCCCGGAGCGGCATCGCCCCCCGGGGCTTCCGTCGCTCCGGATTGCCCGGATTGCCCGGATTGCCCGGATGCGGATGCGCGTGCGTCCTGAGGGCGGTCCGTACCGTCTTCGGCATCCATCCAGCCCAGCGGATCGTTGCCCAGTTTGTTGCGCTTGCGTGTGCTCATTGCGTGTCCTGTCGTTCAGGCCGTTGCCGTCGCGGTTTCCATCAGGTCCCCGGCGAGCGCCTTGAAGTCCCCGGCGGCGCGATGCCGGGGCTGGTATTCGAAGATCGTCTGGCCGAAGCTCGGGCTCTCGGCCAGCACCACCGATTCGCGGATGGTGGTTTCCAGCAGTTGCGAGCCGAAGTGCTCGCGGATCCGGTCGCGCACCTCGCGGGCGTGCCGGCGCTGCTCCATGAACCGCGACAGCACGATCCATTTCGGCCGCGAGCCGCCCAGGCGTTCCTCGATGCCGTGCAGGATGCGCATCAGTCGTGACAGCCCGTTGAGCGAGAGGAAGTCGCCGGCCACCGGGATCAGCATCTCGTCGGCGGCGATGATGGCGTTCATGCCCAGCAGCCCGGCCGATGGCGGGCAGTCGATCAGCACGAAGTCGAACGGTTCGTCCATCGCCGCCAGGGCCCGCTGGAGGCGCCAGCCGCGTTCGGCACCGCCCTGGTTCAGGTTTTCCACTTCCTGCAGGTGCTCGCCGGCGGCGACCACCTTGAGTCCGTTGCCGGCCTCGCTGAAGGCGTCCTGCATGCGCGCCTCGCCGTGCAGCACCCGGTCCAGCCCGGCGGGGTCCTCCAGGCCGAAGGCCATGGTCAGGTGCCCCTGCGGGTCCGCGTCGATCGCCAGCACGCGGTTCCCGGCCAGCGCCAGCGCGTGCGAAAGGTTCAGCGTTACGGTGGTTTTGCCGACGCCGCCTTTCTGGTTGATCACCGCGAACGTGCGCATGGGTCGTTATGCCTCAGGCGCCCTGTTCTTCCCGGATCGCGTCTTCGCTGGCGATCAGGCCGGGGCCGAGCAGGGTGTCGATGTCCAGAACGAGGATCATCTTCTCCTCCACCGTGGCCAGCCCGCGTACGAAGTCGATGCCGATGCGGGTGCCGAAATCCGGGGCCGGCTGCAGGTTGTCGTCGCCGATGCTGTACACCTCGGAGACCGCGTCCACCACGATGCCCATCACCCGTTCGCGGTCCTCGCTGATCACCCGCAGCATGATCACCACCGTGGTGGGGCCGTACTCCAGTGGCTCCATGCCGAAGCGCAGGCGCATGTCGATGATCGGCACGATCATGCCGCGCACGTTGATCACGCCGCGGATGTAGTCCGGCGTGTTGGGCAGCGGGGTGGGGCGTTCCCAGCCCTTGATCTCCTGCACGCGGAGGATGTCCACCCCGTATTCCTCGTCGGCCAGGATGAAGGTCAGGTACTGGTCCTCCCCGGCGGTGGCCGGGTCCTGGATGGACTGGGTCGCGTCGTTAGCCATTGCGTTGGACTCCATTGGTCATCATGCAGCGCGGGTGTCGTGTCCGGCGGCCATCCGGGCGATGCCCGCAACGTCCAGGATCAGCGCCACCTGGCCGTCGCCGAGAATGGTGGCCCCGGCCGTACCCGGCACCCGCCGGAAATTGGTTTCGAGCGTCTTGATGACGACCTGCTGCTGCCCCAGCAGGTCATCCACCCGCAGGGCCACGCGCTGGTTGTCCGCCTCGGCCACCACCAGCAGGGCCCGATCCGGCATCGGCGAGGGTTCGGCCTGCCCGAACAGGGCCGCCAGATCCACGACCGGGATGTACTCGTCCCGCAGGCGGTACAGCGGCAGCTTGCCGAAGGCCTGCTTCACGTTCTCCGGCTCGGTCTGCAGTGACTCGACGATCGCGATCAGCGGGATCACGAAGGTCTCGTCGTGGATCTTCAGCAGCTGGCCGTCCATGATCGACAGGGTCAGCGGCAGGCGAATAGTGACCCGCGAGCCCCGGCCCGGTTCGGAATGCAGTTCGATGTTGCCGCCGAGGCTGCGGATGTTCTTCTTCACCACGTCCATGCCCACGCCGCGGCCGGACAGGTCCGACAGCTTCTCCGCGGTGGAAAGCCCGGGCTCGAAGATGTACTGCAGGATCTCGTGCGGTTCCGGATTCTGGTCCGGCCGCAGCAGACCGGCGGCGCGGGCCTTCTCCAGGATGCGGTCGGAGTTCATCCCGCGGCCGTCGTCGCGGATCTCGATCACCACGTTGCCGCCGCGATGGTAGGCCTCCAGCGTGACCCGGCCGGTGGGGTCCTTGCCGGCCGCGCTGCGCTCGTCGGGCATCTCGATGCCGTGGTCGATGGCGTTGCGCACTAGGTGCACCAGCGGATCGCCCAGGTGCTCCAGCACGGTCTTGTCGATCTCGGTGAGTTCGCCCTCCATCTGCAGGTCGATCTGCTTGCCGAGCTGGCCCGAGAGGTCGTGGACCAGGCGGGGGAAGCGGTTGAAGACCTGCGCGATGGGCACCATGCGGATGCCCATCACGCTTTCCTGCAGCTCGCGGGTATTGCGCTCCAGTTCGGCCAGCCCCGAGCGCAGGCGCTCGATCTGCTGCTCCACGCGCGCGGGGTCTTCTTCCATCTGCTCGCTGATGTCGGTGAGCATCGACTGGGTGATGACCAGCTCGCCGACCATGTCGATCAGGGCGTCGATCTTGGCGGCGTTGACCCGCATGGAGCTGGATTCGGTCGGCTTCGAGGCCGCGCGTGCGGGCGCCCCGCCCGCGCCGTCCTCACCGCCGGGGGGCGTGGATTCCGGGCCGGAACCGTCCGGGGGCGGATCCGCCGGGGGTTGCGTCCCGGCGCTGCCGGCGACGCCGTCGAGCGGCTCGATCACCAGATCGCATTCGTCCTCGACCCATTCGAAGACTTCCTCGATGTCGGCACGGTCCGCGTCGCCGCGCAGTTCCAGGGTCCAGGCGAGGTAGCTGGCTTCCGGCTCAAAGCCCTCCAGCGTCGCGGGCAGGCACTCCGCGTCGCAGTGCACCGTCAGCTCGCCCAGCTCCTCCAGCACTTCGAACATGCGCAGCGGGTCGTTGCCGGTGCGCAGCAGGTCGGCATGCGGACGAAAATGGATACGCCAGCCGCGGGGAGTCCCGTCACTGTCCCCGGGGCCGTTCTCCGGTCCGGATCCGTCAACGTTTCCGCCCGCAGTGGGCGCCGGGGCATCCGGAGTCGCATCCGGCGCCGCGTCACCCAGGGTCGCCTCGATCAGGGCACGCACCTCGGCCGCCTCGGCCGGGTCGGCTTCGCCCCCGTCGCGGGCCGCCTGCAGCTGGCCGCGCAGCACGTCCACCGCGCGCAGCAGCAGATTGACGATCTCCGGGGTGGTCTCCTGCTGACCGTTACGCATGCGGTCGAGCAGGGTCTCCATGCCGTGGGTGAATTCGGAGATCGCGCTGAACCCGAACGTCCCGGCGCCACCCTTGATGGAGTGGGCCGCACGGAAGATCGTGTGCAGGGTTTCCTCGTCGCCGGCGTTGAGCGCCAGCAACTCGGTCTCCATGTGTTCCAGCCCCTCGAAGCTTTCTTCGAGGAAGGCCTCGGTGAACTGGGACATGTCCATGGACATGGCTAGCGCAGGACCTTGTTGACGGTGCTCATCAGCTTCTCCGGATCGAAGGGCTTGACCAGCCAGCCGGTGGCGCCGGCGGCCTTGCCTTCCTGCTTCTTCTCCGGTCCGGCCTCGGTGGTCAGCACCAGGATGGGCGTGAACTTGTAGTCCGGCAGCTTGCGCAGCTCGCGGGTCAGCTCCAGGCCGTCCTTGCCGGGCATGTTTACGTCGGTGATGACCAGATCGGCCTTCAGCCCCTGTGCCTTGCTCAGGCCGTCGTTGCCGTCCCGGCCCTCGGTCACGTCGTGACCGGCCTGCTTGAGCGCGAAGCTCACCATCTGTCGCATCGAGGACGAGTCGTCCACCACCAGCACCTTGGCCATTGCGTGCCCCTGTTATCCGATTGTCTTGTTCATGCGGGCGACCCCGGGTTCGGTCGTGTGACCTGCCAGCAAGCCGTATGCCAGCGTCGCCGTCGCATTCTCCGAAAAACCTGTACAAGGACTGTACAGCAAACTCGGGGTCCGTCACAGAATTTAACGGGTCCCGGAAGAAAAACTTGAGCCGAGCGGTTCCGCTCCGCGGAAAAACGACCAAATCTTGACCATTCCTGTACAGTCAGGAAGGCTTTGTGTCGTGCTGTCGTCAGGATCCCTGCGGGTTCGCGGAGTCCTGCACGTGGCCCTCCAGCCCCAGGCGCTGCAGGCCGCTTTCCAGAGCGGGGCTGACGGGATCGAGAGTCATGGGCTGGCCGCGGCGGTCGGCTTCCCGGCGCAGCATCGCCAGAAGTTGCAGGCCTGCGGTGTCCGTATCCCGGACGCTGTCACCGTCCAGCCGCAGGGGCTGGCCCTGGTCCAGGGGCTGGCGCGCGGTTTCGGTCAGCGTCTCGACGGCGTCGATGCGCAGGCGTTCCGGCAGTTCGATGGCAGGCTGTTCGTTGGTATTCATGCGGGCTCCTGGTTCATGCTGCGAGATGTCGCGTGCGGTCGTTCCTGTCTGTGTCGGCAACCGGACACAGGTTTTGAGGTTCGTCACGTTTTCACAAGTTCCGTTTCTTTTTTCCGGGGGTAGTCGCGATGGTCGGTTCCGGCCCGCCGCATCGACGCATCATCGCCTTGCCGGGGCGGCCGGAGGTCTGCGAGCGCGCGGGCGACTGGCTGCGGCAACAGGCCGACGACCATGCCGTCCTTTGGGTGGGGCGCCGCGCGCCCGCGGATCTGCCCGCGGTGCGTCCGGCCCAGGCCGGGGACTGGCTGGGCCGCGAGCGCGACGCGGTGGTGTTCGAGGCGCAGTCCGATGTCCCCGCCGATGCTCTGGTGATCGTCAGCGGCATCCTGCGCGGGGGCGGGGTGCTGGTGCTGCTCACGGATGCCGGTGGCGCCACGCCGTTTGGCGAGCGCTGGCAGGCCGCGCTGGCGGAGGCGGTGGTGGAGCATCCCGACCCCGGGCGGCCGACCGACTGGCCGCACCCCGGTGGCGCTGCGGGTGGCCACGGCTGGACCGCCGACCAGCGGGCGGTGCTGGACATGCTGCGCGAGCCGGACGCACGGGGAGCCCGGCGCTGTGACGTGGTGATCGCCCCGCGCGGGCGCGGCAAGTCTACCGTGCTCGGACAGTGGCTGGGTGAACACCTGCGGCTGTGGGGCGCTCCGGACGGGGAGATTGCCGTGGCCGCGCCGGCCCCGTCCGCGGCCGAGCGCCTGCTGGCACAGGCTGCGGAAGGCTCGCCCGTCGTGGATCCCGCCACGCTTTATCGCGCACCGGCGGTCCTGCTGGATTCCCCGGCACGGCCCGACCTGCTGATCGTGGACGAGGCCGCGGCCATCCCGGTGGAGCGCCTGCTGGAACTGCCCCGGCGCGCCCGCCGGGTGGTGCTGGCGACCACCACCGGCGGGTTCGAGGGCAGCGGTCAGGGGTTCCGCCTGCGGGTGCTGCCGGCACTGGAACGGGCCGGCCTGCGACCGCGGATCCTGCGCCTGCACGAGCCCGTGCGCTGGGCCGCGGGCGATCCGCTGGAAGACTGGATCAACCGGCTGTTCCTGCTGGAGGCGAGCAGTCACGAGCCGCTGCCCCAGGCCGTGCGTCTGGCGTGGCGCTCGCCGGCCGAGCTCGCGGGCGATGCTGCCCGTCTGCAGGCGCTGACCGGCCTGCTGGCCGACGCGCATTATCGTACCCGGCCCTCGGATCTGCAGCGCTGGCTGGATGATCCCGACCTGCATGTGCTGCTGCTGGAAGGCGTGCGCGACGGCGCGCTTTTCGGGGCGGTGCTGGTGCAGGCCGAGCCGGGGCTGGAGCCGGAGCTGGCGGACGCGGTGTGGGCCGGCGAACGGCGGCCGCCGGGACGCTTCCTGCCGTGCACCCTGGCTGCGGTGGGTTCCTTTTCACTGGCGGGGCAGACCGCCTGGCGGATCCACCGGATCGCGGTGCATCCTGCCTGGCAGGGGCGCGGGCTGGGCACGCGCCTGCTGCGCGCCGCGGCCGAAAGGGCCGCGCGCGACGGGGTGGGGCTGCTGGGGGCGGCGTTCGGGGTGACCCCGGGCATGCTGTATTTCTGGCAGCGCGAGGGCTTCGCGCCGGTGCGTCTGGGCGTGCGCCCGGATCCGGCCAGCGGACAGGTCACGCTGATCGTGATGCGTGCGCTGGCCGAGGCCGGCGAGGCGGGGCCGGCGCTGGCGGCTGTGCAGGGGGCTTTCGCCCGCGACTGGCCGCTATGGCGCGCGCTGGCCGCGGAGCAGCTGGACAGCGCCACCACCCGCGCCATCGAGCAGAGCCTGCCGGCGCCCGGCGAGCATGGCGAAGTCGATGCGGACGATCGCGCCTCGATCGAGGCGTTTGCCCATCGCAGCCGGAGCTTCGAGTGGGCCCTGCCGGCCCTGCGCCGGGCCCTGATGGCCGACACCCGGCCGGATCGCGCGCCGGATCTGAACCCGGGCCAGGACTCGGACCGGGCCCTGCTGCATGCTGCGTGCGTGCAGCAGCAGGACTGGGCGGCCCTGCAAGCGCTGGCCGGAGTCTCCGGCCGGCGCGGGGTCATCCGCCGCCTGCGCGGGGCGGCGGCCAGGTGGCTGGCCGAAACCCGGCCCGAAACCCGGCCCGAAACCCGGCCCGAGATCCGCTAGTCCACCCGCACCAGGCGCGAGCTGACCAGCTCGCCGTGGCGCAGCATCGCGTCGTACAGGGCCTCGCTGCGTTCGGCCAGTTCGGCGTCGTCGTCCCAGGCCCCCGGGCGGTCGAATGCGTCGCCGGCGCGGTACCCGTTGCCCACGGCCTGCACGAAGGCCGCGGCGGCGCGGGTGGTGACGGTCGGGTCGCTGACCGAGCCGTCGCCATGGTCCAGGCGGGCCGGCACGTAGTCGCCGTCGAGCTGGTATTCGAGCGCGCCGAGGAACATGCGGTCCAGTGCCCGGCCCACCTTCTGCTCCAGTTCGGGGTGACGTTCGCCCATCAGGCCGGAGGTGCCGTCGCGCTCGCGCAGGATGGAAAACCCGCCGGTGACCTGATGCACGAAGCGCCACTGGCCGCCGACATCCACTTCGTTCGACGCGGCCATGGCCCGGCCGTCGACGAATTCCAGGCGCGCGGGCAGGCCCCAGTCACGCAGCGGCCCGTGTCCGTCCAGCACGGCCGTGGTGATGGCCGCGGCGCGATCCGCCAGGGTTTCCGCCCGTTCCTGGTCGTCATCGTCTCCGTACAGCGCCAGCATCTCGTACAAGCCCTTGTGCCCGCGCAGCATGGCACCGAGCTGGTCGACGGACCACTCGGTACCCTCGTCCAGTACGTAGACCCCGGCGTCTGCGTCCCAGGCCTCATCGGCCCGGTCCGCAACCGCACGGGCGACCGCCACCAGGTCGTCGCGCGAATGGCCCAGCCAGCCGGCCAGGGCATCCCGGTCGAGCTGGCCCATGTCATCGGCGCCACCCGGCTTGTCCTGGCGGACCCAGGCATAGGCCGAGGCGTGCAGCGCATCCATGCCGTAGGCGAAGGCCTCGGCATCGCTGGCTTCGGCGCCGTGGATTCGGCCGTCTTCATGGCGCGTGTTGACCAGATGGTTCTCCAGCTGCGAGATCATCGGGCTGGGCTTGTGGGTGAGGTCGTCGTACAGCCCGAGTTCCTCGAACCGGCCCGCGCTGTGGTGCATGTGATAAAGATAGGAGGCTTCGGCGTAGGCGGCTGGTGCGGCCTCCTCTTCCCCTTCGGCATGGGCGCGGAGGCGACCCTCGTCGAGGAACGCCCCCTCGGCGTAGCCCAGCAGGTCCAGCCAGCGTTCGCCGACCGCCTGCATCGGGTCTCCGGCCAGTTCCGGGCGATAACCTTCATGGCCCATCTCGCTGTCGCGCATCAGCCGGCCCTTGACCGTCAGGGCCCCGAGGGCGGCAAAGGTGTCCCCCGCCCGTGCGCCGTCGACGGAGACCAGCGGCTGGCCGTCCCGGTCCAGGGTCTGGGCGACCGTGCCGGTGCCGGTGTCCGCATGCGCGGCGCCTCCCGCGAGGCTCAGCGCCGCGATCAGGGTCCCGCCGAATCGAGTCGTTGCAGTCATCATGAAACCTCCTGGATCATCCTTTGTGGTGTTCGAAACCGGGCGGCAGGTGCTCGCGCATCGCATCGCTCAGCGGGACATCGTGCACTACCATCACCGGCAGGCTGGCATGACGCACCAGCCACTCGGTGGCCGAGCCCGACAGCATGCTGGCGAGCTGGCTGCGCCCGCGGGTGCCCATCACGATCAGTTCCCCGTCCCATTCCTCGGCGAGGCGCGAGATCTCCTCGGGTGCACTGCCCACGGCCACCGCGCATTCCTCGTCGTCCCGCGCCCATTCCTTCAGCCGGGCATAGGCCTGCTCCTCCGCCGACTGGCGCATGTCTTTCGAATGCAGCGGCGAGGAGCCGGCCCCGGCCATGGCCCCGGCCGCGCTGCCGCGGGCGACATCCGCGGGTTTCATCACGTGCAGCAGGCGGCGCGTGGCACCGGGACAATGGTGCCGAGAGATAGCGAGGGCCGCGGCCGAGGCGGAAGAAAAATCGATGGCGACAATGACGCGTTGCAGCATGCGGAAATCCTGACTTTCGAGCGTGCGTGGCGGGGGCGACCCCGTTGGACTTTGAGGCTGGCACTTCAGAAAACGCTGATGAGGTGTTACACTCTCGCGCCTTTCTCACGGGCGGTTCCTGTGACCTGCTCCTCGTCCGTGATCCAGCGCCGTAACTGGTGGCCACGGGATGCCTAGCAGTACCCCACTGACCGGTGCCCGTCAATCCCACCCGTCTTATCACTGCAGTCGCGGTCTGCACCGTGCTCAGGGCCGGCGCGTCAAACCTCTGATTCGGGAGATTTGCCGTGCAGCAGACGCTACAGGCCTTCTGGCAACGCCAGCGTGACATCTGGTTCTTCAACGTCCGCGGCGATCTGATCGCCGGGATCGTCGTCGCCCTCGCCCTCATTCCCGAGGCGATCGCGTTTTCCATCATCGCCGGCGTGGACCCTTCGGTGGGGCTGTACGCGTCCTTCTCCATGGCGGTGGTGATCGCCTTCACCGGTGGTCGCCCCGGCATGATCTCCGCGGCTACCGGGGCCATGGCCCTGCTGATGGTCACCCTGGTGGCGGAGCACGGGTTGCAGTACCTGCTGGCCGCGACCCTGCTGACCGGGGTGATCCAGCTACTGTTCGCCTGGGCGAAGCTGGGGCGTTACATGATGTTCATCCCGCGCACCGTGATGGTCGGGTTCGTGAACGCGCTGGCGATCCTGATCTTCATGTCGCAGGTGCCGTATCTGGTGGACGGTGACACCACCATGTGGGTGCTGGTCTCCGTCGGCCTGCTGATCCTCTACGGCCTGCCGCTGATCCCGGGCTATCCCAAACTGCTGCCGCCTCCGCTGGTGGCCATCGTGGTCCTGACCATCGTGGTCTACTACATGGGCCTGCCCACCATGGAAGTGGGCGACATGGGCGAGCTGCCCGACGGCCTGCCGGTGTTCCTGTTCCCCGACATCCCGTGGAACCTCGAGACCCTGCAGATCATCTTCCCCACCGCGTTCTCGCTGGCTGTGGTCGGTCTGCTGGAATCGCTGATGACGGCGCAGGTGGTGGACGATCTCACCGACACTCCCTCCGGCAAGAACCGCGAGGCCCAGGGCCAGGGCATCGCCAACATCGTGACCGGCTTCTTCGGCGGCATGGCCAGCTGCGCGATGATCGGGCAGTCGGTCATCAACATCAAATCCGGCGGTCTGGGACGGCTGTCTACCCTGTCGGCGGGTCTGTACCTGCTGTTCTTCATCCTTGTGCTGGGGGATCTGGTGTCGATCATCCCCATGGCCGCACTGGTGGCCGTGATGATCATGGTCTCCATCGCCACCTTCGACTGGAGCTCGCTGACCACCCTGCACAAGCTTCCGCGCACCGATGCCACCGTGCTCATCGTGACCGTGGGCGTGACCGTGGTGACCCACGACCTCTCGCTGGGCGTGTTCGCCGGCGTATTGCTCAGCGCGGTGTTCTTCGCGCGCAAGATGGTCAACGCCGTCCATGTGGAAAGCGAACGACCGGAAGGAAGCAGGATCCGTACGTACAAGGTCCGCGGGCAGCTGTTCTTCGTGGCCGTGGACAAGTTCATCGACAGCTTCGACTACCGCGAGCGCATTCATCACGTGGTCATCGACCTCAGCGACGCCTCGCTGTGGGACAGCTCCGCGGTGGCCGCCATCGACAAGGTGGTGGCCAAGTTCCGCCGCAACGGCATGGAAGTGGAAGTGAAGGCCCCGCCCGGCCAGAGCGGCGAGCTCCACGACAAGCTCGCCCAGCATGACAAGGAAGGCAGCGCCAGCGAACCCGGGGGCCACTGATCCGCGCCGGCACGTGACCGTGCGCCCCGGGGCATTGCACTATCGTCCGGCGCCCGCGTTCAGGGCTGCGTCCAGGTGTTCGGTGATGTGGTCGGCGATGCGGGTGTCCAGCCAGTAACGGGGGCGCCCGGGCACGTCTCCGGCCACAAAGCCCACATGCCCGCCGCGCGCCTGCAGCTCCAGCCGGACCCCGGGGCCCAGTTCGCGGGCGGCGGGGGTGCTGGTGCCCGGGACGAACGGGTCGTCCGCGGCATGCAGGATGAGGGTCGGCTGGCGGATGGCACCCAGGCGCGGGCGACAGCTGGCGCGGGCGTAGTAGTCGGCACTGTCGCGAAAGCCGTGCAGCGGGGCGGTGATGCGCTCGTCGAACTCGCGCAGCCGGCGCATGCGGCGTAGCTCCGCGAGCGGCAGCGGGGCATCGTCGCGTGCTGCGAACTTGCGCAGCGTGACCCGGCGCAGACCGCGCATCAGATGCCACTGGTAGACCCGCGCGAAGCCGCGCTCCAGGGCATCGGCGCTGGCGGCCAGATCGAACGGCACCGATACCGCCACAGCGGTGGCCAGCGGCGCGTCGCCGCGTTCCCCCAGCCACGACAGCAGCATGGAACCGCTCAGGGAAAACCCGCAGACCGCCATCGGCCGGGCAGGGTCGCGTCGACGCAGGGTCTCCACCACGTGGTCGAGGTCGTCCCATGCCGCCGCGTGATAGCTGCGGCGCAGCCGGTTCGGGTGCGAGCCGGCCCCGCGCGAGATCAGCACCGCGCTGCCGATCCCGCGCCGCGCCAGCGCCGCCACCACCCCCAGCGCATAGCCCGAGGTCTCGTCGCCGCCCAGACCGTGGCCCACCAGCACCAGACCGCGGCCCGGTGGCCCCCAGGCCAGTTCCAGGAAATCCCCGTCCGGCAGTTCCAGGCGTTCGCGCTCCAGCCGCACCGGTGGCGGCGCGCGAAACAGTGCCGGAAAGACCGTCTGCGCATGGCGCCCCGCCAGCCACCAGGCCGGCCGGAACGCCTGATCCGTCTTGCCCTCGAACGGGTCGCTCAACCTCTGGCCTCCTCGATCGCCACCGGATGCATTCGCGGACAGCGAGCAGGCCATGAAGTGCCCCGAGCGCGCTCGAACCTGGCCACGGCGCCAAAGACGTGGGAAACGATCTTGCCTCCGGGTGTCCTGGTGTCGATCGTTTTCGAGACTCCCCGCTCAGTGATCGCAGGGATGGACTCGGGGCCGGATGCCGCGCTAACTTAGCACAAGGTAATACCTAGTAATACGAGGTCCGCCATGGCAACGTCCCTGAAAATCGATGACGCACTGAAAGCCCGCCTCCAGGATCTCGCCGCCCAACGCCGACGGTCGCCCCACTGGATCATGCTCGAAGCCATCCGCCAATACGTTGACCGCGAGGAAGCCCGAGAGAGTTTCAGGCAGGAAGCCCTGGCGTCCTGGTCGGCCTATCGGGAAACCGGCCAGCACCTGACCGGGCAGGAAGCCCGCGACTGGTTGAGAACATGGGGCACTGACGATGAAGGAACCGTGCCCGAGTGCCACGAGTAATCGTCACCGCAGGCGCCGCAGAAGGTTTGGAGCGATGCAGGCGGGCTCTCGCCACTAAAGCTCCGGATGCGGCCAGGCGCGCGGGTCAGGTGATCGAGCGGCAATTCCTGCTGCTGGAAACGGCCCCCGATATTGGGCGACCGGACCCTGAAATCCCCGAACTGCGTGAGCTGGTGATTGCCTTCGGCGACTCCGGATTCGTGGCCCTCTACCGTCACGAACCGGCCGACGACGCCGTGTACGTCCTCGCCTTCCGGCACCAGAAAGAGGCGGGTTACTGAATGCGGAGCCCGAGCTTCAATCGCTTGTGCCGTGCATCGGTCACGAACAGCGGAATCCGTAACCGCGGCTTACAGGTTCGGGGCCGGAATTTTCAGATCGTCCGGGGTGAGGCGGTGCGGCAGGAGCGCCTGGACGGCGTCGGGTGCGGCCACTGGACGGTGGGGCGCGCTTACTTGCCCGGCGTCCGCCGGCGGTAGACCCCCAGCTCGAGGCGCTCCCACGGATCCTCGCTGTCGCGCTTGTCGATGATGCGGGCCACCAGCTCCTCGTTGCGGTCCAGCAGCTCGGCCGCCATGTTGTTCTCCTCGCGCGGCAGATACCCCAGCTGGTGATCCAGCCAGCACACCGCCACTGCGTTCGGATCGACCGGATTCAGCCGCTCGCGCTGCACCGTCAGCCCCTGCCCGCGGCGCAGGTGCGGCCACAGCCGCGGCGCCTCGTGATGCCGATACCCCGCCAGCGGAATCCGTTGCAGGAGCTCCTCCGTCGTGGCCGTGTTCTGAATCCGCTCCCGCCGCGCATAATAACCGCGCAGCACCGGAACGGGACGGGCCTGATCGGGAAAACGGGAGCCGTTGCGTTGCATGGGAACCTCCGGGTTCGTGTTGCCAGTACCCGCATCCCACCACAGGCGGTGGCTCACACAGTGAGCCACCCGGCCGGGGCGTCGCTACCGTGGTCTCCGTTGGGGCTGTTTCGTTTGTTCCTGGTGCGCCCATATCGAAGGAAGACGAGAGGAACGACGATGAACGCCCACGAAAGGAACAGCGGCCTGCCCGACCCTGAAGACGCCGCTCTGGCGCGCGAAGGCGCGAGCGAACTGGCCCGGCTGCTCGCAGAGAAGCCCGAGGCCGAACGGGCGCAGATCCGTCTGGACGGAGCCGACCTGATCGTGCCGCGGCAGGCAGTTTCTCTGTTGCGCGACATCCTTGCCCAGATGGCCCAGGGGAATGCGGTAACGGTGGTCCCGACCCACGCGGAACTGAGCACCCAGGAGGCCGCCACGATCCTCAATGTGTCGCGGCCGTTTGTCGTCAAACTGCTCGAGCGGGGCGATATCCCGTTTCGCAAGGCCGGCACGCACCGCCGCATCCGTTATGAAGACCTCATGAACTACAAGGCGCGCATGGACGCCGACAGCCGCGAAGCAATGGATGCTCTGGCCGCGCAAGCGCAGGAGCTGGACATGGGCTATTGATGCATGCGCTTCGTCGTCATCTATGACGCCTGCGTCCTGTATCCGGCCCCATTGCGTGACTTCCTGATTCGTCTGGCCCGTACCGGGCTTTTCGCCGCGAAGTGGACGGACGACTTCCTGGAGGCGCTGCACCCGGATGTCTTCGCGGAGCAACAGCTGGACCTCGGCGAGAGTGCGGTCCTGTGGGCAGCGAAAGAACACCGTGCCGCCCTGCGAAATCCGGAGGTCGGCCCCGATGCCTACATCGACACTCTTGAGAAACACGGCCTGGCGGTGACCGCCCAGCGGCTCCGCGAATTTTCCGAATTCATTTGATTGCGCAGGGCATCGGCGACGCGTTCGCGCAGGGAACCGCATGGGCGGTTGAATCCCCGCAGGTGCGGGGAACACTCATCGTTATCCGGAGCAAAGTACTCCGGCCTCGGTTCATCCCCGCGGGTGCGGGGAACAC